>JAAWDC010000127.1 GCA_022793565.1 Bacilli bacterium | reverse complement strand
GCCTATACTAGAAAGATGATGAATTTACTAGAATCTTATGTAGATGATACTGAATATTCTAATAATATTTTAGAAAGACTAGTAGGGGTAAATAATTTAGATACGATGACTGACCTTGTCGTTCCATCGCTTCCTATTATGTATCCAAGACAGCTTTCATATATTCAAGAAACAGATGCTAAAAAAAGAAGTTTAATGATTATGGAAGATATTAGAGATGACATCTGTATTTTAGAAATTGAGAAAAAAATAGATGAAAAACTATCCCATGATATTGATCAATCACAGAAAGAATACGTATTAAGAGAGAAGATCAGAGTTATTAAAGAGGAACTTGGAGATATCAATGACAAAGATAGTGATATTGAACAACTAAGAGAAAAAACAAAAAAATTGAACTGTTCAGACAAGATTAGAAATCGACTTCTACTTGAAATAAATCGCTATGAAACCAGTAATCCTAATTCTCCAGAAATTGGCATTATTCGTAATTATATTGATTGGTTACTTGATTTGCCTTGGAAAGTCTATACAACAGATAATAAAGATCTTCGTAAAGTAAAAGATGTACTAGACAATTCTCATTACGGCTTAGATATTGTAAAAGAAAGAATTATTGAATATCTTGCAGTAAAACAAAACACTAAGAGCCTGAAAAGTCCCATTATTTGCTTAGTGGGTCCTCCTGGAGTAGGAAAAACATCTCTTGCTAAAAGTATAGCAGATGCCTTGAATCGTAAATGGACTAAGATCTCTGTTGGTGGAATCAATGATGAGGCAGAAATTGTTGGACATCGTAGAACTTATGTTGGATCTGCACCAGGATTGATTATTCAGGGAATGTAAAGGGTTGGAAGCTCTAATCCAGTCTTTATCATTGATGAAATTGATAAAATGACTAAGGATATCAAAGGAGACCCAGCAAGTGCACTGTTAGAAATTCTAGACCCAGAACAGAACAAAGCCTTTTCTGATCATTATATTGAAGAAGAGTTTGATCTAAGTAAAGTAATGTTTATTACAACAGCAAATTATTATGAACAAATTCCCCCAGAGTTAAGGGATCGTTTAGAAATTATCGAACTCTCATCCTATACTGAATATGAAAAGTTAGATATTGCCAAGAACTATTTACTACCTAAGGAAATTAAAGAACATGGGTTAAAGTCCAAAATAGTACATTTTAGCGATGAGGTAATTTTCACTATTATCAGAAATTATACAAAAGAAGCCGGAGTACGTGATTTAGAAAGAAATATTGCTAGTATTTTACGAAAAATTGTAAAACAAAAAATGTTGGAACATAAAAAAGAAGAGTATGATATTACAGATTATAATATTGAAAAATACCTAGGTAAGAAAAAGTACTTATTAAACGAAAATGATATAATCGAACGAGTTGGTGTTGTAAATGGACTTGCTTATACACCATTTGGTGGAGATATATTGCCGATTGAAGCAGTAATGTTCCCAGGAAATGGGAAAATCATTATGACTGGACAATTAGGGGATGTAATGAAAGAATCTGCGCAACTATCTTTCGATTATCTAAAATCGAATTACGAAGAATATCACATCGATTATGCCAAATTTGAAAAAAATGATATCCATATTCACGTTCCAGAAGGAGCTATCCCAAAAGATGGACCAAGTGCAGGAGTTACATTGACAACCACCTTACTTTCTTTGCTCACGAACCAAGTAGTCGCAACCAATGTGGCAATGACAGGAGAAATGACACTCCGAGGAAAGATTCTTCCAATTGGTGGACTCAAAGAAAAAGTAATTGGAGCTCATCGTAATTTAGTGAGAAGAATATTCATCCCACGAGCGAATGAAAAAGATCTAGAAGAAATTCCTCAAACAGTAAAAGAAGATATTGAATTTATTTTGGTAGATCGATATCGCGATATTTATCATATTCTCTTCCGAAAGCGTAGGTCAAAAAAGAAAGATCCTAGAAATATTCAATTATCTTTAGATTAAGAAAAAAGTATTCGTTGTTCCTCTAAAAACAACATATAAGACAGTAAAGATACAATTTACTGTCTTTTTTTATAAAAAAACAGCACATGGAAAAAATTGGTATTTAATATAAAGATCAAGCAGTACATAGCAAAAAATAGAAAACAATCAAAAGTTTCGTATTTTGAAACTTTATAAAATAAAAACCACTTCCATAGAATTTATGAGCATGTTATAATAAATTACAGATAGAATAGGAGGAATTATATGCTAAATGCGGTTCGTCGATTAAGTAAATACCAAGTAATTTCTATTGCAATCGTTTTTATAGGACTTTCTATATTTTTAGTAGGTGCTATTTTTAGTTCATATGCACTAGAAGAACCAGTCGGTAGTATTTCCTTTACTTCCCAAAGCTTAAATTATCAAGATAAAACACCAGGGAGCTTTAAGATAACAAAAAGTGCAAGTTGGTTAGAAAAAGGAACAGCAAGAGTCACCTTTGATATTAATACAATATTAAATATAAATGAGCAAGATACAGATTTACTATTAGTTTTAGATACCACTATTTCTTTAGAAAAAGAAAAATTCACACAATTAAAAGAGAGCGTAAATGAAGTGGCCAATTCTGTATTATCAAATACAAACAATCAAATTGGATTAATTACATTCGCTAAAGATGCAACAATCTTGTCAGATTTTACGAATAATAAAGAAGAACTTACTTCTATGATCACATCACTTGAACATTATGAAAGTGTCCAAAATACTGGAGACACTAGTTATTATCAAGCATTTCTTAAAGTTGGGGATATTCTAAAAAATTATGAACATCAAAGTACTAGAAAATGTATTGTAGTATTTATAACAGATGGTTTACCTAATGTAGATATTCCTAATCAAGAAGGAGAATACAAGTACTTAAAAAGTAGATATCCATATTTAACAGTTCATGGGATTCAATATGAAATGAGCAATAAAAATAATGGATTCTATCAAGAAGCAGTAGAGCCAATAATAAAAGTAAGTGATCAACAATTTGTTTCGACAAAAGAAAATTTAACAGAAGTGTTATATCAGGCATCTGTAATACCAATATCTTATGAAGAGTTAGTTATTACAGATTTTATAAATACGAAATATTTTGATATAAAGTCGCTCGCAAATATAGATGCATCTTTTGGAGAAGCCAAAATAGAAAGAGAAAACGGAGAGGTTCAAGTTGTTTGGAATTTAAATGGACTTAAAACAGGACTTCAAGCAAGCTTAACAATTGATATTACTCTAAGAAATGAATACGCCAACATAAGCGGTTTTTATGAAACTAATCAAAAAGAGAGAGTTTCTTATAAAATAGGATCAGTAGAGGAACAAATAGAAAAAGTAGAAACTCCAATCTTATCTAGTCATTATGAGGTAAGCTATGATTTAAATCTACCATCAGGATGCCAATTTGAAACAGTACCTGAAACAACTAGTCAAATAGT
Organism: Bacilli bacterium; assembly: GCA_022793565.1. Classification (GTDB taxonomy): domain Bacteria; phylum Bacillota_I; class Bacilli_A; order RF39; family UBA660; genus Alloscybalousia. The sequence goes on along the minus strand of JAAWDC010000127.1, from coordinate 1,357 downwards.
TCGTGAAACAGTAGAAATTAGCGATTTAAAACCAAGTTGCGAAAACTATGAATTCCAAGGGTGGAAAATAACAACAGAAGATACATGGCAGATGAATGAAGATTATTTCTCAATGCCAGAACATGATGTGTTGCTCCGTGCCGAGTGGTCTAAGCTATCAATTACAAAAGCGATGGAAGGCGAAGTTCATATTGTATATCCACCAATTATGCAGTCTGTAGGCTATAATTATAATAAAGAATTCTGGGGATATAAAGATAAGATTACAAAGTTTGTATTTCAAAATGAAATCCAAGATATTAATAATACTAAAGAAACCTATGATATATCTGCTGAAAAAAATGGAAGTGTCATTGGGAAATTAGTAACAAATGAGGAAAATGTCAACACCTATACAGCTTATATTCAAGGAGAAGGTGGAGTCATAGCAAATGAAAATTGTGCGAACCTATTTGATAGTTTTAGTAAATTAGAATCATTTGAAGGACTAGAGTATTTTGATACTTCAAATGTAAAAACAATGGATGGAATGTTTGCTAAATGCCCAGCGTTGAAGAGTTTAGACTTATCCGTTCTTGATACTTCGAATGTAGAAATCATGTCGTTCATGTTTTTAAGAGATACGGCCTTGACGGATTTAAATTTGAGTGACCTTAATACTAAAAAAGTAACAGATATGAAACATATGTTTAGAGAATGTAGTGCACTAGAGAATCTAAGTATTAGTCATTTTGATACCTCAAAGGTAACCAATATGACGTATATGTTCAATAACTGTAATAGCTTATTATCATTAGATCTAAGTAGTTTCGATACATCCCAAGTAACAGATATGGCATACATGTTTACCAATTGTCGTGGTCTGTCTAATCTAGATTTAAGTAACTTTCAAACACAAAAAGTTACCAATATGAGTTATATGTTTCAAGGATGTAGTGAGTTGGAAAGTTTAAATATTGATAGTTTTAATACCCCTTTAACAAGAAATATGTCTTATATGTTTGAAAGTTGTAAGAAAGTGCAAACTATCAATACAAGTAATTTCGATACATCAATCGTTACCAATATGTCTTATATGTTTAATGAATGTAATAAATTATCGACCATAGATGTAAGTAGTTTCAATACATCCCAAGTAACAGATATGCGTTATATGTTTAACGCATGTAACGATCTAACAACGCTAGATGTAAGTAATTTCGATACTAGTAATGTAGCAAATGTAAAATTTATGTTTGGAGCATGTAAGAAATTATCAGCAATAGATGTAAGCAATTTTAATACGACAAAAGTTACTGATATGACAGGTATGTTTGACTATTGTCAAATGATGACTAGTCTAGATTTAAGTGCCTTC
>JAAWDC010000126.1 GCA_022793565.1 Bacilli bacterium | reverse complement strand
CTTCCTGTTGATCCAATAAATGCCGTTGTTTTCCCTGGCTCTATAGTAAATGTTATATCGGTTAAAACATCTTCATCAGAATCTGGATACTTGAAATTTACATTCTTAAATTCAACTAATCCTTGTACTCTCTTACTAAATGTTTTTGGACGTTCCACTTCTGTTACTGCTGGTTTTGTTTTTAGAATTTCTGCAATACGATTGGCAGAAACATTGGCTCTTGGAAACATAATGGAGAACATAGAAACCATTAAGAATGCCATTACGATTTGCATTGTATATTGAATAAAGGCAAGCATATCACCAACTTGCATTGCACCACTATCAATTCCGTAAGCACCTTTCCAAATAATTAGTATACTAATTGCATTCATAATAAACATAATTGTTGGCATTAGTACAGTCATTGCACGATCGACAAACAAAGTTGTTTTTCTTAGATTTTGATTGGCCTCATCAAATCGCTTTTCTTCTTTTTTCTGATTACTAAATGCACGAATTACAGGAATTCCACTTAAAATTTCTCTTGTTACTTGGTTTAGACGATCGATCAGTTTTTGAACAACCTTAAATTTGGGCATTACTAGGACAAACATCAACAGCATTAGTGCCATAATCGAGAATACTGCTAAGGCAATAATCCAAGCCATTGAGCTATTGGCATCCATCGCTTTAAATACCCCACCAATTCCGATGATCGGTGCATAGAAAAGGATTCGAAGGGTAAATACCATTACCATTTGAACTTGTTGTATATCATTAGTAGTACGAGTAATCAAAGAAGCTACTCCAAATTGTTTGAACTCTGTTGTTCCAAACTTCATTGTTTTTTCAAATACAGCATTTCTTAAATCTCTTGCAAGCCTTGCTGCAGTTCTTGCTCCAAAGAATCCTACTAGAATGGCTAATGCCATATTTAAAAGAGCGATTCCAAGCATTTTAGCCCCTGCACTAAATATATAGTTTGTTTGAATTTGATCTGTATTCATTCCTAGGTTTTGATACTCTGCTTTCACTGAAATAATCGCACTCTGCACACTGATAGATTCTGGCAAATTCTTCAGTTGTTCCTTAAAGCTTTCTCTCATTTTAACAAGTTCTTCTTCTGGCATCATTTTTAGTACTTCTAAAATTGGTGTGTTTTTTAATTGATCTGGAAAAGATTCTCTTATTTTCTCTTGAATCGCTTTTCCTTCTTCAGTGTTTGATGCTAGCATATAGTGTATTAACATGGGCTGCGTTAGTATTGTTTCTATCTTCTCTTCCGTTTCTTTTGAAATATCCTTTCGCAAATAAATTTCATCCTCTTTTAACTTCGGATATTTCTTCACTAATTTTTTATACTCTTTTTCCGTTAGAGTATCTTTGCTGATTAATTTGTATTGTTTTAGAATTTCTTTTTGCTCCTTAGGGTCTGTAAAAAGTAGTATCTCCTCTAAAGATTTTTTTAGAATGGCTTTTGGAGCAACTTCCTCTATTCCTCCTTGTTGTACACCAACATTGATAATTCTGGATGTATAATCTGGTAATGTTAGATCACAAATCGCCATTACAACTAGCAAACCTATAATCAAAAATATAGGAAGAATTGACTTCTTTAAGTAACTAAATATTTTAAACATTCTATTTCTCCTTTCTTAACATTCCTGATCTAATAATTTCTAATCTTCGATCATAATTTTCTTTTTGTCTTTTTCTTTTTTCTGGATTCATCAATGTATAAACCACAGAACTCATCGTAATTAGCATTACTAAAGAAAAGGCATCTAGTAGTGCCTCACTTTCTTCATAATTATATAGAGTTCGGTCAATATGGGCCAATAACTCCCGACAATTTTTCCTAATTACATCTTCAGGTGGCTTTTGGATCATCTTTTTTTCTGTTGCAAAACGCATATTTAAAAATACATTTTTAATAAAACTTTGATCCTCTTTTAGGCATGATACAATTATTCTTTCATGCATTTCGTCAAAGGCTGCGATAAAGTCTCCATGATGTAGGTCAATATACTGGAGTAACTCCTGATATATTTTCATTAAATGTCTTTCAAGAACATAAAAGTAGAGATCTTCTTTGTCTTTAAAATACATATAGAAACTACCTCTGGAAATACCTGCATCTTGAATAATTTGATTAATTGAACTTGATGAAAAATCTTTCTTAGCAAACTCTTTTTCGCTTGCAGTAATTAGATTTTTTTGCTTTTCTTCCGGTAAATTGAGAAATGTTTTTGTTGGCATAAACCACCTCTTTATGACAAACTGTCATACTTTTACATTATATGATGACACCTTGTCATATGTCAATATTTTCTTTTTATTACTCACTATCTTCTGAAAACAAACGAATCTTTTGATATTCCATCTCTAATTTTTCTTCAATCCCTTTTGGACAATTACAAGGAGATGTACTAGGAAGACAAATCGCTTTTATTTTTGTTTTAGGATAACAGTATTTTTGATATAGTTGATCGGCCTTTTTTCCCGTTGTAAAAATTGTTTGAATGGAACTATTTTTTAGAATAGGAAGTAAATTGTTTGGCTGTGGATTTTTAATCGATTGATCTTTCGACCCCTCAATTTCACAACTTTTTAGAACATCAAATAAGGCAATATGATGCCTTTTTAAGAATTCTATCTTTGATTCCTTAGATTCTCCAATATTTTCGTTGTAGACTTTTCCTAATGTTTTCCAAAACCGATTTTGTGGATGTCCATAATAAAAACCTACTTCTCTTGATTTTACTGAAGGCATACTCCCTAATATTAAAACCTTAGAGTCTTTGTCATAAATTGGTTCTAATGGATGAATAATTTTCATAAATCCTCCTTCTCCATAAGTATATTAATTTTCTGTTTCTTTGCTATTTTCTAGTTAAAAAAGAAAATGAATGATCACTTTCTTTTTCCTTGCAATATCTTATTTATTTCTTAGATTGATTTCTTTCAATTATTAGATCAGTAACTGTTAAGTTTAGGTCGTTGAAAACATTAGAGATTATAATGCTTGCCACCTCTTTTGCGTCCATGAATGTTTGCTGTTTTTCCAAAGTGACATAGTCTCTACTGTTCTTATAAAAGTCTGTATTAATTCCTCCTGGGTATACGCCAATAATCTTAACGCTTGTTCCCTTATAAGCTGCCTTTAAACTTTCTGTATATCCTTTTTCTCCCCATTTAGTTGCGCAATAAACACTCTCATTACTATTTCCTCGAAGGGCTGCAGAAGACATTATGTTCACTATTTTGAGATCTGATTCTTCTACTTTTCTTAATACATTTGCTGATAATAAGATCATCCCTTCTAACCCTTTGAAACAGCGTTCAATATCCTCTTTCTTATAATCTTTTGGCATTTTGAAAGAAGGTTCTCCTGCATTATTGATGAGTCCATAAATTTTTCCAAAGGAACTGATTTTCTCTATAGTTTTTTGGACAAATGTTTCATCTGATATGTCTCCACAAAAGGAATAATAGTTTTTATTAAATTCATTCTCTATTTTATTTAACTTTTGACTGTCAAAATCGATAGAACATACAATATAATCTTTTTCAATCAGCTGTTTGACTAGTTCATAACCCAGTCCATTAGCACCACCGCTGACAATTATAATCTTTTCCATTTTAATCTCCCTCTTCTTTATATTATAGCAAAATAGGTGAATGAACGAAAGCTCTTCTTTTTTTCTATGTGATATTTTTAAATACTAAAAAGTGCTTTAGACTCACAGTAAATCTAAAACACTTTTTTGATTATACTTTATTCAGAAAATAAAACTTTTTCTGATTTGTATTGTTTAATTATAATTCCTAAAACAACGGCAATTACAATTATTGTAGATAGTATCATTAATCCAATATTTAAATAATCTACTTTTCCATTTGTGATCTCTGTAAATAGTAAAGAGAAATTTAAAAATGGAATTAATGCTAGAACAGCACTTGTTTCTATTTTAATCATAAATGCAATCATTCCTGGAAAGAAGGAAATAAAAGTAATTGGTGTTAATGCACTTTGTGCTTCTTTAAACGTTTTAGACTTACTTGCGATTGCAATACATAATCCACTGATCAAGAAAGAATATGCTACAATTACAACAATTGCAAATATTAAACTACTAGCAGGTAGCATCATTTCTACCCCTTCATAGATTTCATACATATTTCCAGCAACAACTAAAGAGATGAGCATTAAGATTAAGCTGATTACTCCTGTAATAATTGAAGAGATACTAACACTTAGGAATTTTCCAACAATAATATCTTTACTACATATTGGGAAGGTTAAAAGCGTTTCTAATGTTCCTCTTTCTTTTTCACCTGCTGTTGCATCTGTAGCTGGATAAGTGGCAGATATTGTAATCGCCATGATAATAAATAAAAAGGCATAATTGGTAATATAATTTACAAAGTAGCTTTCTGTTTCTATAATGTCTTTCTCGATTTGAATAATGTTTAGTATTTCTGTTGCAGAGATTTCTTGATTTGTTAAGTATTCTGTTTGGAGATATTCCTTATAGACATCAAAATAATCTTCTACCAAACGAGAAGCATAGGTTGTGACCTCGTTATCCTTTCCATGTATCGTGTATGCTTGTCCTTTTTTTGTTACATATAGATCTAGTTGCCCCTCTTGATACTTTTTCTCTAGTTTTTCAGTTTGATCTGTTATAACTTCTAATCCCAATTCTTTGGCAATTTCCTTTTCTATTTCACTAAATTCATAATCAAAACCAATTGTGTTGTATTGATTTTGAGGTTTATTTACTTGAAGTTCAAACAAGGCTGACATTCCAATTACTAACAATGGAATCATGATTGGTATAATTAACATCATAGAAAGAGATTTTTTGTCACGGAACATTTCTCTTAATTCTTTTTTTAGAATATGGAAGATTTTATTTTTCATCTTTTACACCTCCAATTAAAGCAAAAAAGGCATCTCTTAAATTAGTTGTTTTAGTATCTTTTTTTATTTTTTCTGGAGTTCCTTCTTTAATAACAACCCCTTTATTTATCATAATTACATTATCACATATGTTTTCTGCCTCTTCCATATAATGTGTTGAGTAAAGAATTGTCTTCCCTTTTTCTTTTTCCTTTTTTATAAACTCTAAGATAATTTGACTGGAAATAATATCTAATCCACTCGTTGCCTCATCTAAGATATAATATTTTGGATCATGAACCATACAACGTGCTATATTTACTTTTTGAGTTTGTCCAGTAGAAAGTTTAGCTATTTTATTATAAAGAATTTCTTCCATACCTAATGCCTTAGAAATTTCTTTAATTCGCCTTTCTCTTTTGTTTACTGGAACATCATAAAAATCACAACACATATTTAGTAATTCGTACGTTGATAGCGTATTATATATTTTAGTATTTCCAGATAAGTATGCAATTTGCTTTTTGATTTCAATCTCATCATTTTGAAAATTCAGTCCGTTAAAATCAATTTCTCCTTCTGTTGGCTCTAATATTCCTGCAATCATTCGAAGGAGAGTTGTTTTTCCTGCACCATTAGGGCCTAAGATTCCTACAATCTGTCCTTCTTCTGCAGAAAAACTAATACCATTATCGGCATAAAACTCTTCTTTTTGCTTTTTGGCATTACATCGAATGAATTTTTTCTTTAATCCTTTAATTTTTAACATTTCTGACCTCCTAAATTTTATGTATTTTTATTCTATCACATATGACCTTTTTTTTAAAGAACCATTGTTCTATAAGCTTCCTTTTCAATGCTATTACCGATGGGAAAATTATATAATCTTTTCTTTATTCTTTTACTACTTTTTTCATACTTTACGGCTCCTTTTCCTTCCTATCTCCCTTAGGGGGCGGGGGGGGGGGGGGGGGGGGGGGGGGGGGGGGG
>JAAWDC010000125.1 GCA_022793565.1 Bacilli bacterium | reverse complement strand
TCTATTCCTCTAGACCTTATGAGTTATACGATAGATGTTTCTCATTCAGGATTTTTAGGTAAAAAAGTTTCCTTATAAAACTCATAAGTTCTACTATACTTGAATAAATTAAATTGGGTGAAAGCTATGTTTACTAAGAAAATTGATGCTAGAATTAAAGTAACTTTTTTAATTATTGTCCTTTTATTCGTATTTATTATTTTAAGGGTCGTATATATACAAACCATTGATTATAAAAAGCTTTCTGTACTAGCTAGCGATCTTTGGAGTAGAAATTTACCAATTGAAGCAAACCGTGGCAAAATCTTGGATCGAAATGGTGTTGTTTTAGCTGACAACTTAACTACTACTTCTTTAGTTTTAATTCCGAATCAAATTAAGGATAAGGATGATACCAGTCAAAAACTTGCAGATATTTTAGGAGTTTCTAAAGAAGAGATGGATAAGCATGTGAAAAAAGAAACCTCTATTGAAAGGGTCCATCCAGAAGGAAGAAGACTTTCTTATGAAATTGCTGATCAAATTTCTAGTCTCAATCTTCCTGGCGTTTATTTAGTAAAAGAGGCGAAAAGATACTATCCTTATGGTAACTTCTTATCTCATGTTTTGGGATATGTTGGAATTGATAATCAAGGTCTTTCTGGATTGGAATTGCAATATGATGAATATTTAACTGGAGAAGCTGGAGCGATCAAATACTTTTCAGATGCGAAAGGAAATCAATTGAACTTATCGGATATTTATGTTGCTCCTACTGATGGAATTAATCTCCAATTGACGATAGATTATAAAATCCAAATGTCTTTAGAAAGAGAACTTGAGAATGCTGTAAAGGCTTTTAATCCAGATATGGCACTAGCTATTGTTATGGATCCAAATACTGGAGAGATTCTAGGAATGAGTTCTAGACCTAGTTATGATCCAAATAATTATAAGGATTACTCTATGGATATTTTAAGTCGAAACCTTCCTATTTGGGCATCTTATGAACCTGGAAGTACTTTTAAAATTGTTACATTCGCTTCTGCCTTAGAAGAGAATTTAATGGATATGGAAAACGACCATTTTTATGATTCAGGAAGTGTAATCGTTGGAGGGGCTAGAATCGGTTGTTGGAAAGCTGGCGGTCATGGGGATCAAACTTATATTCAAATTCTTCAAAATTCTTGTAACCCTGGATTCGTAAAATTAGGTCAGATGCTTGGAAAAGAACGACTCTTCTCTTACTTGGACTTATTTGGATTTGGAGAGAAAACTGGAGTTGATCTCAATGGTGAAGGAAAAGGAATTATCTTTAATCTAGACCGTGTTGGAGATTTGGAATTATCTACTACTGCTTTTGGTCAAGGAGTTAGTGTTACTCCAATTCAACAAGTGACAGCTGTAAGTGCTGTGGTTAATGGTGGTAACTTATATCAACCTTATATTGTCAAAAACTTTTTAGAGCCCGAGACAAATACGATCGTTAAGACAAACGAACCTAAATTGGTTCGAAAAACTATTAGCGAAGAAACGAGTAAAAAAATGCGTTATGCTTTAGAAACTGTCGTTGCTCTTGGTGGAGGAAAAGCAGCTTATATTGATGGATATCGTATTGGTGGAAAAACTGGTACTGCTCAAAAAGTTGAAAATGGAAGATACCTTGTAAATAATTATATTATGAGTTTCATGGCAGTAGTTCCATCTAATGATCCAAAAGCAGTTTTATACATTGCTTTAGATAATCCTAAAAACACCGCCCTACTTTCTAGTTATACAACAACACCAATTGCTAGACGTGTTCTTTTAGATATTATTGATGCTTTAGGTATCGAGAAACAGGAAGGACAATTGATTAAGGATTATACTTGGGAAGATAAGGTGTACTATCCTGTTCCTAATGTTATTGGAAAAAATGTAAAGGAAGCGAAAAAAGAGCTCACTAATTTTGAAATAGAATATTCTGGGAATGGAAACACTGTCCTTTATCAATCTCCAAGTGAAGGTGAACGTGTTCCTGAAGGAACTACTATTGTTTTGCTTCTTGGTGATTAGGTGTTTATATAATATGGTTCAATAGAAAAAGAAGATGGTTTTTATCCATCCTCTTTTTGTTATAAGAGTCTAACTATTCCTTTTGTTAATTTTCATCTCCGTCATCTAATTTTACTAAAACCTCTCTTGGCTTCGAACCATTCGCAGGACCAATGATTCCTCTTTCTTCTAATAAATCAATGATTCTGGCAGCTCTATTATATCCCAAACTATATTTTCTTTGCAATCTAGAGGCACTTGCCTGCCCTGCCATGATCACATATTCTACAATTTCATTGTACAGTGGATCTTCATATTCTTCTGAAGCATTTTTTACATCATCAACGCTCATTCCACCACTGTCACTAGAAGACTCCCCTAAGTTCATAAATCTCTCGTCATACTGGGCTTTTTGTTGAGATATTGCCCAATCACAGAGTTTTTGTAAATCTTCATCTGAAACATATGCCCCCTGAACTCGAACTGGAGCATTCTCCCCCATTGGTAAGAATAACATATCTCCTTTTCCAAGCAGTTTTTCAGCACCAACTTGATCTAAAATCGTTCGTGAGTCAATACTAGAAGAAACAGCAAAAGAGATACGAGATGGAATATTCGCTTTTACAACACCTGTAATAACGTCTGTAGATGGTCTTTGTGTCGCAATAATCAAGTGAATTCCTGCCGCACGAGCCATTTGAGTAATTCTCATGATGGAATCTTCTACTTCCTTACTAGCAACCATCATCAAATCTGCAAGTTCATCGATAATTACGACAATATAAGACATATGGTTGAGATGTTCTTCCTCTGGTTTCCCTTCGTTTTGTTTATCAACCCATTCATTATATGTAGAAATGTTTTTAACACCTTTTTCACTAAAGGTATCATAACGATCTTCCATTTCTTTTACAATTCTTTTTAAAGCATCATTTGCTTTTCGTGGATCTGTTACTACAGGGATTAACAAATGAGGAATACAGTTGTACATACTAAGTTCTACTTTCTTAGGATCAACGAGTACTAATTTTACTTCATTAGGCTTTGTTCTCATTAGAATTGATGCGATGATACAGTTGATACATACAGATTTACCACTACCTGTAGATCCTGCAACTAACATATGTGGAGTCTTATCAATTTCACAGAAAATAGAATTTCCCATAATATTTTTTCCAAGGGCTACTAATAATTTACTGTTTACTTTGTTTGCTGGTATTGAGTCTAGGATTTCTCTTAATCCAACTGGACTGATTGAATCATTGGCTAATTCAATACCTACTGTACTTTTTCCAGGAATTGGTGCTTGGATACGCACATCTTTTTTTGCTAGAGCCAAGGAAATTTCTCGATTTAGACTTAGAATTTTACTAACTTTAGTACCTGAAGATATTTCTAATTCATATTGAGTAACACTTGGTCCAACATTCACTTCTACTACTTTCGCTACTATATTAAAATCTTTTAATACCTTTTCTAATTTCATGATGTTGGCTTCAATAATTTCGTTATTATTTCCACCTTTTCCTTTTTTTGTAATGGAAAGTAAGGATAGAGATGGTAATTGATAGTTTCTATTGGTATTATCATTAATTTTTACTTCTTTTGGAGTTCCCTCTACTGGAACTACATCCTTCTCTTCTTTTGCTGTTTCTGTCTCTGATGTTGGTTCTTTAGTATGCGTTAATTCTTCAATACTGTGAATTCTAATTTTTCCATCTTCTTTTTTCTCTTCTTCTTTTGCTGGAGTCTCTTTTTCTAATTCTTCTTTAATCACTGAAGAATCATTTACAATTACACCAGTATCTTCTAATGTTGGTTTTTTCTTCTTTCGCTTAAATGGCTTAGCTATAAATGCAACAAAATCAAAACCTGTCAATAGAGCGATACTTACAATGATAAATAGAATTGATACAATATAAGTTCCTTCTAAAGCAAATAATTTAAAGAATGTTACACTAAATACTGCCCCAATAATTCCGGCCCCTTTTAATGTAAGTGTAGTATCATTCATAATATGCTGAAAGTTAGCCACCAGGTTATCTACTGTTACTTGAAAAACCATTAAAACATCTTTCTCATTTGCTTTTACATATGTAGTATGTTCTAGGACCAATAATCCGATCACTAGAAAGTACAAACCGATCATTCTACCAGTTAAAAAATCTGGAAGTTCTCTTTTATATACCATATAACAACCTAAACAAAATGTAAATAATAGTAAGGTTTGATACCACGTTCCAATCAAAAACATAGCGAAACTTGCTCCAAGTTCTCCTATAATTCCAAGGGGTGTTGGTACAATACTTAAAATCGATAAAACAATAAGAAAAAGTCCTATGACTTCATTCCAATGTTCAAATTTCTTTTCTTCTGATTTTTTTTTCTTTTTCTTTTTTGCCATAATTTGTACACCTCTATATCCTAGAATTATTATATCGTCTTTTGAAAAAAAATCAAAGATCTTGTCGTCCATTTTACAGTTTCTTTTGGCACATTTTAGAACTATGGTTTTAATAAAACAATAAAAAAAGAACCTGTTGGTTCTATTTTACACTTCCGAATCGATGAAATGGGTAAAGGATAAAATCGGCTTTTCCTAAAATGTTTTTTTCTTCTATTACTCCAAAGCTTCTACTATCTAAGGAATCTATCCGATTATCTCCCATTACAAAATAATACCCGTCTGGAATGGACGTTAAATCAAATGCGTGTAGATCAAAATCTTGTGTTATTTTCTTAGAATATGTATCGTCTAATTTCTTCCCATAAATATAAAGTACATTATCCTCATAGCTAATTGTTTCCTTTGGTAATCCGATTACTCGTTTGATTAGCCTTTGCTTTCCGACTTGAACTACTACAATATCAAACCTATTAATTTCACGAAAATGGTATGATAACTTGTCTAATATCATAAAATCGCCATTTTTTAACGTATCCTCCATACTATGACCGTTTACTAGTACTGTGCCGAATGCATATTTTTTAATTAATAAAACAATAAGAATAATAAAAAGATATGGAAGTATTTGCTTCCCATAATAAAATATTTTCTGTTTCATAAAGCAACCCCAATAAATAAAAGAAGACCCCTGGCCTTCTATTTATTTCTTCTTTCTGGGATTTTATACTGACCAACAAATCCTCTTAAGAATGTTAATTTTGCACGTCTTACTTTTCCTTTTTTAACAACCGTGATTCCTGCGATTTTTGGTGAATGAATAGGGAAAATTCTCTCTACTCCAATTCCAGATGACATTTTACGTACTGTAAAAGTTTCTGAAATTCCTCCATTTTTGCGCGCAATTACGATTCCTTCAAACGCTTGAATTCTTTCACGCTTTCCTTCGATAATCTTAACGTCTACACGAACTGTGTCTCCAACTCTAAATTCTGGAATGTTAGGATTCATCTGTTTTTTAGTAATTTTATCAATTACATTTGCCATATTACGATATCTCCTTTCTCTGTTTTTACAGCAATCATACTACTAAGTTACTATAAGCATCGGATTACTAACGTTTTAGATTATAGCAGTATTTTATAAAAAAAGCAATCCTTTCTTTATAAAATTTATAACTTTGACGCACTTATTTCTCTAATTACTCACATTTACGATTAGAAGTATTTGCTGTTAGTGATTGATAGTAGGTTTGAGCATCTAAATGACCTGTTTGGTGCATTCGTATAGCTCCTGTTACATTAGAAGCTCCTGTTGTATCTAAACCAATATTGGCTTCTGTTCCTTGTAAATTGGAAGAACCACCAATTTTAATGACCATTTGAGTATTTATATTCGTCAAATAAGTTCTTCCAGTTACGGCTCCTTTCTCATATCCTTCCTGGTACTTTTCTTTATTTTTTTTACCAGTACCAACAATTCTTTGACCATTTACCCAAGCAACTTTTCCTTCTGATAAATAATCAGCAATAGCATCTCCTGGAGTTAATTGACTTAGTGGTGTTGTAATAATTCTGCTGTCGCTTGGATAGTAACCTTCTGGAATTCTATAGCTCTCTCCTGGATTTATGACAATATCTTTTGGTGTATGTTTGGGCATAGTTCCAGTTATTTTTTCACCATTTATCCAAACTGTTGCACCTTCTAAAATATCTTTTGCAATAGCGTTCCCATTCGTTTGATCTTTTAAACTGTTTACTACAATTGTTCCTTTTCCATCATGATACCCTTCTAGGATTTTATAAGTATCTCCTGCATTTAGTTGAACTGTTTTATCAGCATGAAGAGGCATACTACCTGTTACTAGTTTATTTTCAACCCATGCCGTTTTTTTGTCTTTAATTTCATTTGCTTTCGCTGTAGAACTTCCACTACAAGCCCTGATTACTACAGTATCAGAAGCAGCTAAGAAATCAAGCTCCTCATTAGAAACAAACACTTCATTTTTGGGTTTTTGATTGTAACTGAAACTAACTAAAAGTACTAATAACCAAAATAATCCGCATAGCATTATATATTTCTTTTCATGTTTCATAAATTCACCTCTATTCAAAAAGCATATGAGAAATGTTAATTCTTGGATAATTAGGCTCTCCAAGATATATTGTGTTTAAAGTTGCATTCTTTCGTATTTCGATCGTAAAAGTAATAGTATTATATGCCGAGATATCAATTGTTTGGTTGGCAGCTCCTTGTATTACTCGATTTTCTGACCCCTTACAGTCCATTGTAATTCTATAGCTATCTACAGTTACTTTTGATACGTTTCCTATTTGTAATTTTGTATACTTGGAAGTATCTACAGTGAAAATTAAATATTGATACTGAATTCCACTACGAATCATTCGAAAATATGCTTTCATACTGGTAAGATTTGCGGTACATTTTTTCTTTCCATCCTCATAGCCTTTTTGATACCAAGCAGCTAGATCTGCACCATTTCCTACAATTCTTTCTCCATTTACCCAGGCCACAACACCTTCTGGTAAATTATCAGCAGTCGCATCTCCTACAGTTTGTTCTGCTAGTGTTTTTACTCTAATTGTCTCATTCCCATCGTGATATCCTGCCCCTATTGTATGGGTATCTCCAGAAGATAACGTTTGATTTCCTTTGGATGCATTAGGCATGGTTCCTATTACTTTTTCTCCATTTACCCATCCTGTTTTATTTATTAAAATTTGTTCTTTTGTCGCGGTAGCAGAGGTATTACTCGATAGACTACTTACTGTAATTTTTCCGTTTCCATTATGATATCCCATTGGTATTTTATAACTTTGACCTGGGTAGAGAACTTGATTTATACTTCCGTTATTAGGCATAGTCCCTACAATCTTTTCTCCATTTACCCAAGCGGTTTTTCCTTCTAAGATATCTGATTCTGTTGCGTTTCCTCCACCACCATTACAGGCTTTGATTATTTGCATAGATTGAGTTTTTATATTTCCCAATTTGTCTTTTACATAAATAGTTCCTTCACTTCCTAAGGCAAAGTCGCGACTTGGGTTCTTTTCCCAATTTACCCCATCATAGGAATAGATGTTTCCTCCTAAGTCAACTCCAACTCCAGCATCTACAACATTACCAATAGATATGGCAATAGTATTATTTTCTTTAATTTCATTTTCATTACTATTTAATACGAAGTTAGGTCCTAGGCTATCTCCCCTTACTAAATGACGAATCGCTTCACTCGTATTTCCTCCAGTATCCACAGCTCTTGCAAAGATATTTCCATTATAATTTGTATAAGTTTGCTTTTGATTGGTCATCGGATGCCAATTTAGAAAATCTATACTATATTCTATTTTCTCAATTGGATAATTATATGGGCTACTTGCATTGTACTCTCCATAAATATATCTAGCCCATTCCCCTTCTGTATATGGAATTTGTCCTGTTTCTCCATCTTTATATAGACTATAATCTAATTTAAACTTTCCACTAAACCCTTTACAAGAAAGGGGAATCGCTTCTGATTGATGAATAATTTCTCCTGTTTCATCTTTACAAGTTAAATAGTATTTATAATTATATCCACTATTGCTTCTTTTTTCTAGAATAACATTACCCGTGCAGGTAACACCCTCTTCCTCGATTAACCCTTCTTTTAAAAGAGTTTCATATGGGATATTAAAGCAACTAGCGTTTTCGTTTTGAAGCTCTCCTCGATAATTTTTGGCATAAAGTTTCGCTGCTTCATGCACTTCTTTTTGTAAATATTGGTATTCTTTTTCGGCGTTATTGTATGTTAGATTTCTAAGTATTGGAACTGCTAGTGTAATAACTATTCCCAAAATTACAACCACTGTAAGTAACTCGATTAGCGTAAAACCTTTTTCCCTCATTTTTGTACCGCCTCTCATCTTTCTATTTTATAATTATTATACATTTTCTTTTTTCTTTTGACAATAAAAAGCGATAAACCATTCTTGATTTATCGAC
>JAAWDC010000010.1 GCA_022793565.1 Bacilli bacterium | reverse complement strand
CCTCTTCGACTATATCATAGTCTCCATTTAATATTTTTTCTACATCGACTAATACATCTTCAATTTTAACAAATTTTCCGGGAATATTGGTATAATTTTCGGCCACAAACATAGGTTGGGTGAAGTAATTTCTTAATTTTCTAGATCGATAAAAGATATTTTTATCTTCTTGGGATAATTCATCAATTCCTAAAACTGCAATAATTTCTTCTAATTCATTATATCTGGTTAAATATTTTAAAACTTCTTCTACTAAATGATAATGCTTTTCTCCAATTTTTTCTGGATCGATTAATTTACTTGTAGAACGATGAACATTTACGGCAGGATAAAGGCCACTTTCTGCTACTTTACGATCCAAAACGATTTGTCCATCCATATGGGTTAGAATCGTTTGAACTGCTTCGTCTGTATAATCATCTGCTGGAATATAGATGGCTTGAAAAGAAGTGATCGAACCATTTTGACAAGAGTTGATTCTCTCTTCTACTTGACTAACATCTGAGATCATCGTTGTCGGATATCCATTTTCTACAGGGACACGATTTAATTCTGTAGAAATTTCAGATTTTGCTTGAACAAAACGATAGATATTGTCAATAAATAGTAAGACATCTTGCTTTTCTTCATCCCTTAAGTATTCTGATAGAGTTAATCCACTGTAAACAGCTTTCGATCTAGATACAGGATTATCTCCCATTTGTCCAAATACAATAGAAATCTTGTCTAATAGATTGGACTCTTTCATTTCATCATATAATTCTTTTCCTTCTCTAGATCGTTCTCCTATTCCAACAAAAACAGCATTTGAAGAAAGACTTTTATAGACATTATTGATTAATTCTTTAATTAAAACCGTTTTTCCTACTCCAGCTCCTCCTAATAATCCCATTTTGAACCCTTTGGCTATGGGAGAAAAAAAGTCAATTACTTTGATTCCTGTCCAAAGAATGTTGGAATCTACTGTAATATTGGATAAAGTCAAACTATTTTTATATACATTTCGTCGTGTTGGATTTTCAATTGTTGTTCCATCAATTAGTTCCCCATATGAATTGAATACTCTTCCTAAAATCTGATTTGAATACTCAATTTCTAAGCCTTTTTCACTTAGATAGACATCTAATCCTTTTTTTAAACCAATCACACTTTGAAATGGTATTGTTGTCGCAATATGATTTTCAATTTCAACCACTTCTAGATTTCGTCTTTTGTCTTTTTCTTTTATATATAGAATATCTCCAACTTTTAAAGTGTTTTCTTTACTGGTGTAAACTCTTACATTGATATCT
The DNA here is from genome assembly GCA_022793565.1 of Bacilli bacterium. Taxonomy (GTDB): domain Bacteria; phylum Bacillota_I; class Bacilli_A; order RF39; family UBA660; genus Alloscybalousia. The sequence continues at coordinate 2,441 of JAAWDC010000010.1, read as the reverse complement.
GATATTGAGATAATTTTTCCGATGTTCATTTTAGTCACCTAGCTTTCTATAATTACTGATCTGCTTTTTAAATGACTGATACTTTCTTTCTTTTCTCTCTATTTTTGCTTTTTCTTCCTTTAAATCGGCAATTTTCTTTAGAGATTCTCTAGTTACCCGTTCCCGCATAATATTTTCACTTGCCCAACTATTACTTTCAATAATCCTTAATTGATAGCATAAGTATAGAATAATTAATTGAGTAAGTAATTCATTTATATCTGCCTCTATTACATAATCCAATTCTAAATCGATAGTTGTATCTTCAGATATCTCAGTTGGGAAGATCTTAATAGACTCTAATCGAATATCGTTTACACTATAATAATGATTATATATCACATGGATTTCATGGAGTCTACGCTCTTTGACTAATGGTTCAATGATACTTTCAATCTGATTAAAACTTTGATAAAAATCTTCCTTTGAAATATTTAGAATAACATTCTCATCTTTTGAAGAAATTTTTTCTCCAATCATAATTTTTTTGGCATTTTTTTCTTCATGAGCCATTTTGGTTACGCTACTATTAAAATTCCCACAAAATCCTAAATCATTTCCTACATATACATTTAGGCTAGTTCCATTTGGATTTTCTTTTAACATTTTTTTATCTAGGTTTAGATTTTTATTGTAAAGAATTTGAGCGATCATATTGGTTAATTGTTTTTCTACTGCGAAATACTTTTCGGCTGTTCGCTTAGCCTTATCTACGCGAAGAAGAGAGTGGAAATTCATTATTTTAACAATGTTTTCAACATTAGCCATTTTGTTTTTCTCCTAAAAATGTAAATTGATTTTTTATTTCTTCTTCGCTCTTTGGACTGTATTTTGATTGAATTAACTGTTCTAATATTTTCTTTCCTTCAAAGATCTTTGCTTGTAGCTCTGGACTCATTTCATCGATATTGGCAAGTTCATAGACTTCTCTTGTATCTAGATAACTTAGAAGTTTTAGACGAACCTTAGCACCGAGTGATTTCATTTCTCTTGTTTGTACTGCTCCTCCTAATCGTGAGACAGAAAGTCCATAATTAATTGCAGGTTTCTCACCTTTTTGAAAGTTTTTAGCTGATAATACAATTTGTCCATCTGTAATTGAAATAATATTCGTTGAAATATAATCTGTAATATCTCCACCTCTTGTCTCTACAACTGGTAAAATGGTAATGCTCGCTCCATTTTTATACTGGCATCCTTTTTCTAATAATCTAGAATGTAAATAGAAGATATCAGATGGATATGCATCTCTTCCAGGACTTTTTCCTGCAATTAGACTGATTTCACGATAAGCATCTCCATGACGCTTTAAATCGTCTAATACTACTAAAACGTCATATCCTTTCATCATATATTTCCTAGCGACAGATAAGGCATAAAATGGGGTTAAGACTAGAACAGGAACACTGTCATCATTGAAGGCTGTAATAATAATTGTATATGGCATAGCCCCTTTCTTTACTAATTCTTGATAAATTTGTTTTATTTCCTTTTTTGTCTTTCCTATCGCACAATAGATACAAATCACATTTTTTCCTTGTTGATTAGCAATTGTATCTAAACATATCTGCGTTTTTCCAGTCTTTTTGTCGCCAATAATTAATTGCCTTTGTCCTCGTCCGATTGGATAGATTAAGTCAATTCCAACGATTCCTGTTAGAAGTGGACGATTTACTGCTGTTCGATCCATAATTGGGATGTTATCTTCTTCAATTCTAATTTTCTCTTGGTTTGTAAACTTCTTGTCCGTAAGTTCGTCTACACCAAATAGATTGATAATTCTACCCATCGCATCTTCTGAGAAGTATCCTGTATATTCTTCATTCGTCTGATATACTAAGTCTCCAATAACCACATCTTCTTTTTTATCTAAGATGGCAATAAAAACACTGCTTGTTTCTATTTTTGTTACATATCCAAGTGCTTTATTGGCAATGTTTATTTTTTCATAGAATGATACATCTTCTAGTCCTACTACTTCAATTATAAACTCTTTGATATTGACAATTTTTCCTACACCAAACGTATTATTATTGTTCTCTATTTGGTTTATTTTTTCAGTGATTGCTGGATCAATTTGTGTCGTTTCTACCAAAGATTCCTTCTTCTCTTCTAGTGAAATAGCTACTGGCTTTACTTTACTTGCCGAAGAAGTGTCATTGCTTGGAATTTCCGCTTGGGCTATTTCCTTCACTTGTTCTAATTGTGGCATTTCTTGTGGGGTAATTTCTTCCACTGTAATTGGAGAAAGTGTTGGCTGTTTGGTTGATAACTCTTCTAATGTGTTTACTTCTTCTATTTTAGGAAACTCTAAAGATAGATCTGGCATTTCTTGTAGAGCAGTTTCTTCTACTGATGAAGGGATTGTTGTTTCTTTTGGTGTTTCTTCCACTGTAATTGGG
>JAAWDC010000124.1 GCA_022793565.1 Bacilli bacterium | reverse complement strand
GTTTTGGTAGAGTTAGCGTCTAGAAATGTGGATAAAACATTTGATTATTTGGTTCCTCCAGAATTGCTTTCTAAAGTCCAAGTAGGTGTTCGAGTAATTATTCCTTTTGGAGCACAAGAATTAGAGGGGTTTGTTTTAAAGATTAAACAGCTTCAGGAACATAGTTGTTCTTTTGATCAATTAAAGGAAGTAATTGATGTAGTTGATGATGAGATTATTTTAAATGATGAACTTCTAAGTCTTGGACAAGAGATTAGCAAGAGTACTTTGTCAACATTGATTTCTGCTTATCAGGTTATGTTACCAGTGGCTTTAAAAGCAAAGCGAAAAGTTCAAATTTCTAAAAAGATAGAGACTTATATTATGCTTGGTGCTAATGCACGTGGTTTTCTTGCCTCTAATGATACGCAACAAAAAATTATAGCTTTTGTTGAAAAGAATCCTTATGTATTAAAAAGTACTTTGAATCAGATTTCGACCAGTAGTGTGAAAACTTTATTAAAAAAGGGAGTATTGATTGAGGAGAGTGTGGAATCTTATCGATTGAATAAAGACTTTACCTTTGAAGAGAGACATCCCCTTACTAATTTACAACAGAGTATTGTAGATGAGATCTTGAAAAAGAAATCTCTTAATCAGACTTTTTTACTTCATGGAGTGACTGGTAGTGGAAAGACAGAAGTTTACATGGAACTTATTGAATCTATATTAAAGGAAGGAAAATCCAGTATTGTATTAGTTCCTGAAATTTCTTTGACAGAACAGATTGTTTCTAGGTTTCAAGGACGATTTGGAAAAGATATTGCCATTCTTCACAGTAGATTGAGTAGTGGTGAAAAGTATGATGAATGGAGAAGGATAGCTCGCCATGAAGTACAGATTGTAATCGGGGCTAGAAGTGCAATTTTTGCACCTCTTGAGAATCTCGGGATGATCATTATTGATGAGGAACATACGTCTTCTTATAAACAGGAATCCACGCCAAAATATAATGCAATTGATGTTGCGAAATGGAGGAGTCAATATCATTCTTGTCCACTTGTTTTAGGAAGTGCTACACCAACTTTAGAAAGTTATGCACGTGCAAAGAAAGGGGTGTATCAACTTTTAGAAATGAAGGAAAGAGTAAATCAAAGACATCTTCCAGAAGTAGTAGTTATTGATTTGAATCAGGAGTCTATGAGAGAGAATAGTCATTTTTCTGATTCTTTGATTCAAGAGATAGAACTTCGGTTAAAGCGTAAAGAGCAAATTATATTGTTACTGAATCGAAGAGGATATGCTTCTTTTGTTTCTTGTAAAAATTGTGGATATGTAGAAAAATGTCCAAATTGCGACATTACTTTAACATATCATAAAAGTAGTGGTATGCTTCGTTGTCATTATTGTGGATATGCGACTAAGCTTTCGTCTGTTTGTCCGGAGTGTCACGAGGTTGCAATCCATCGCTTAGGGATTGGAACAGAGAAAATTGAAGAAGAATTGAATGGGTATTTTCCTAGTGCTAGGGTTTTGAGAATGGATCTGGATACTACTAGTCGAAAAGGTTCTCATGAGAAGATGATTAAGGCTTTTAAAAATTATGAGTATGATATTTTATTGGGTACGCAAATGATTGCGAAGGGTCTTGATTTTAGTGGAGTTACTTTGGTTGGTGTGATCAATGCAGATACTTCATTAAATCTTCCAGATTTTAGAAGTAGTGAATTTACTTTTCAGTTGTTAAGTCAAGTTGCAGGAAGAAGCGGAAGAGGAGACAAAGAAGGGAAAGTTTTTATTCAAACATATAATCCAGATCATTATGCGATAGAACTTGCCAAGGAACATAATTATTGTTCTTTTTATGAAAAGGAAATGAGAATTCGTCACGAATTAGAATATCCTCCCTTTTATTATTTGACGTCAATTAAAGTGTTAAGTAATGATTATGAATCTGCACGAGTTGAGAGTCAAAAGGTTGGAGATTATTTAAGGAAGTTTTTATCTGATTGTATTATTTTAGGACCTTCTGTTGCGGGGATTTTTCGTATGAATAATGTCTATCGTTTTCAATTGATTATTAAGTATAAAAATGATCCACAATTATATCCGACATTAAAGAAATTAGTTGAACATTATCAATCTAATCGTCTGGTAAAGCTTGATATCGATTTTAATCCATTTCACATTTAATCTCCTTGTTTGTTTTTCAAATTTTTGGAAATACTATACATGGTGATATATTTGATAACAGGATATGAAGTAAGAAAGGAAGGGTATGAGGAAGTACTGATCCTTCACTTGAGTTATGATGTAGAGTTTTCTTTAGACTTTTACAAAAGAAAGAGTGGGAAAAGTATGAAACAACTTATTAGTGATTATATAAAAAGAAAAGGGATTGTGTGGAATGGAAACAAAATTCTTCTCTTTTTTGGTGGAATAGCATTAGGAACTTTATTATTTTTTGGTCAGCCGTTTGACAAAGAAGAGCCTCGTTATGTATATGTAAATGACTCAGGGTTATCCTCTGTTAGTGTAAATTTTAGTCAATCTGATTTGGAGCAGGTTTCTTCTGAGAAAGAAGAGAGTTCCAGTAATATTTCTTCTGGTTTTGATGAGAGTATAGAGAAAAAAGAGCAAGGAAATGAAAAAGAAGAATCTAAGAGTCCAGATACGCCAACTGTTGGATTTCAAGGGGGGAATTTAACGCAAATTGATACCTCCAAAAATAATTTAGCTAAAGAGGAACTTAAAGAACAAAATGGACAATCTACTGTCAATTCAAGTACAAATCATGATGTACAGATAAAGGATGAAACAACAACTCATACAGAGAAACCTACAGAAAAGCAAATTACAATCTATCGGAAGAATGGGTCTGTTGTTTCATTATCGATGACGGATTACTTGATTGGTGTAGTTGCGGCTGAAATGCCAGCTTCTTTTCCTTTAGAAGCATTAAAGGCACAGAGTATTGTGGCTCGAACTTATGCGTTGAAGAAATTGGCAAGTGGTGGAAAATTGACAGATGATGTGTCAACCCAAGTGTATCGGGATGAAGCTTATTTACGTTCTATGTGGAAGAATCAGTATGATACTTATTATAATAAAATTAAAACAGCAGTTTTATCTACTAAGGATCTTACCCTTCGGTATAATGGTTCTTATATTGAAGCAATTTATCATTCAACTAGTAATGGTAGGACTGAAGATGCTGTTCATGTGTGGGGAAATTCTGTTCCTTATTTGAAGAGTGTAGAGAGTCCTTGGGATCAATCAGCACCTTCTTATCTCAGAACGGTAGAGCAAGATGTTACTTCTCTTTTTGCAACTTTGGGTATTGATTTTTCTGACCCTGTAAGTTTAGAAATTTTGTCAAGAAATGAGAGTGGAAGGATTTCTCGTGTACGGCTTGGGGATACGATTTATAGTGGTGTCCAATTTCGTAATCTTTTGGGATTACGTTCTGCTGATTTTGATCTCGAAATAGAATCGGGAAAACTGAAAATTACTACAAGAGGATATGGGCATGGGGTAGGAATGAGTCAGTATGGTGCGAAAGGTATGGCTGAGTCTGGATATTCTTATACTCAAATCTTAGCACATTATTATCCAGGAACTATGCTTGGTCAATGATTTTTTATATTTTGTTTTTATAATTTGTTCTTTTAAATTTAAGGATTTTTACTTTGATTTGTTAAAAATGTTGATAAGAAATGAAAAAGATATTTTATCTAAAACTAAATTATGATATACTGGGGGAGAATATAGAATAATAAGGAGGCATTTTAATGAACGGTGAAGATTTAGCAAATAAAGCTGGATTGAACAGGACGAATCGGTTTATCTTTTCAGACTCTTATTATGAAAAGATGCCAGAAGTTCCTGGAAGACCAACCTTTGATCCAATAGTGCCTCCTAAGAAAGAACAGGATTTGTCAAAAGAAGTTATGGATGTAGAGAATCAGTTGCTTTCGCAAGCAAATTATCGTACTTCAGATGCTTTGAGTGCTGTTTCTAATAATTCTTTTGTTTCGAGTACACCTGTTCAACAAGCAAGTAGTTTGGATCAGGTTCTTCAAAATAATTATTCTAGTGCAGCTCCTTCTCCTTCTTCTGGTGAACTTGATTTTTTTTCTCACCAAGTAAATACAATGGTAAATGATTCTAGTAATGATGATTTTGTTTCTAATAACAATGATGTTGATTCTATTCAATCTAGCATAAATATTCCTATGCAGAATGAGAATTTTTTTGATATGTTTACAACAAGAAAGAAACAAGAGAATGCTCTTGATTCAGATTCTTTACAAGAAGGGCAAGCATCTACTTTTGAAGTAAGTAATGAAGAATTGCCTATGGAACATGATTCATATTCTTCTGAATTGGATCAGAAGTCAGAGATCAATTCTGAATTTCAATTAAATGGAGGTTTGGATTCTAATTTTGCAAATAGTGATTCAAATATTGCTACTTTTAATGGAGTTCAAGGGAATGAAGATACTTTGAATTTTAAAAGCCAAACACCTGTTTCAATGTCAGATGAGTTTCATTCGGATTCTGGAGAACAGAAGCAGGATTTGTCATTGGGTGAGCCAGATAAAAACTTTAATAATAATCCAGGAATGGATGCAGTAGATGTAGATAGTTCAAACTTTGGAAATACTAATTTAGGTTTTTCATTTAG
>JAAWDC010000123.1 GCA_022793565.1 Bacilli bacterium | reverse complement strand
CTAATACAAGAGCTTTCTTTACTGAAAAGTGGAATAGAAGAAGTAGAAAGGAAAGAAAAGTAGTATGAAAATAGTTTTAACTGTTATTTATATTTGTTTAACTACGCTTGGGATATTTTTGATGAAATTGGGAGGAAATTCTTTATCTTTGACCTTTCATAATGGGGTTACTTTTAAAATTGGATTTATTACATTCTTTGGTTTTCTTTCTTATCTTTGTAGCTTTTTATTATGGCAGAGATTGGTTATTACTTCTGATTTGAGTTACATTGTTCCTATTACTACTGGAATTGTTCAACTTGTAGTTCTATTGATTGGAATTTTGTTTTTTAAAGAACAGATTAATCTCGTTGGTATTATTGGTGTTATATTTGTAATTTTAGGAGTTATTTTAATGACAATTGGTAAGAAGTAGATTACTTTAATTACATTTATATTTTTAGAAAAATTGGTTTGTTTTTGAAACTTCTCTGTATATTATAATTGAGGAGTTTTTTTATGTTAGAAGATATTCTAAATAATACAGAGGGTTATACTCTAGATTTTGAGCAACGAGCTGTTGTTTTGGATCATTCTGACTCTTTACTTGTAATTGCTGGTGCAGGAAGTGGAAAGACATTAACAATTCTTGCAAAGATTAGATATTTGATTGACATTTTGGGAATACCGCCAAGGGAAATTGTGTGTATATCTTTTACGAGGGATACTGTTCAGCAGTTGAAAGAAAAGTTAAAAAAGTATTATTCTTGTGATTTTCCAGTTTATACATTTCATAAACTTTCTTTAGAAATTTTAAAGGGTGATTTTTTTCAAATTGCTCCTTCTGACTTGCTGTCCTATACAATGATTGAATATTTTAACGGAATCATAGAAGCTTATCCTAAAGTATGTTTTTTTCTTCTACTATATTTCTATAGAAACCCTTTTTCGAAAGATGCATACAGAAGATGGAAAGAGAGTAGGCAGTTTCAAAATTTTTGTTTTGAAGTTATTCAGGTAATTCAAAAGTTAAAAACAGAAGGTATTCATAAAGAGCAATTACTGTGGAAGAAGACGTTTCTTCCACGTAGACGTTTTTTCTTTCGACTTCTTTATTTATTAATGAATGAATATGAACAGGAATTGAACTCTCAAGGAATGATCGATTTTGATGATATGATTTCTTTGGCTACGAAAAAAATAGAGGAGCATGGGGTTTTTAAGGTTCGATATATTTTGGTAGATGAATATCAGGATACTTCTAATACTCGGTTTTCTTTCATTCGATCTTTAAAGAATAAGACAGGAGCGAAATTAATGGTAGTGGGGGATGATTTTCAATCGATTTATCGTTTTAGTGGTTGTAAATTAGAACTGTTTGTTCATTTTACTGATTATTTTCCAGGTGCTACTATTTTAAAGCTTCAAAATACGTATAGAAATAGTATGAACTTAGTGCAAGTTGCTAGTTCTTTTATTTTAAAGAATAAGAATCAGATGGATAAAGTAATGAAATCAAATAAGAGTCTTTTAGATCCGATTCATATTATTTGGTATCGTGATGAGAAAATAGTTTTTCTACATTTGATTCGCGAGTTATATCAACTTGGAAAACGACATCTTATGGTGTTGGGTAGAAATAATTTAGATATACATTTTATCTTATCTAATAATTTTCAATATACGAAGGATGGGGTCATTTATTGGTTGGAGCATCCAGATCTTGTTATGGATTACAAAACGGTTCATCGCTCTAAGGGGCTAGAAGCAGAGGATGTTATTTTAATACATTTAGAGAATAGTACAAATGGATTTCCTAATCAAAGAAGGGACTCTTGGTTAGGGAAAGCTTTTTTTTCTAATTATGATTTTTATCCTTATGCTGAAGAACGACGTCTTTTTTATGTTGCTTTGACACGTACTAAAAATCGTGTTTATTTATTAGTGAATCGGAAGAATCCTTCTATTTTTGTTTTAGAAATTATGAAGTTGATGAGACATATAAAATGTGTCAAGTAGTGTGTGTTTCTTTTTCTTTTTGTTTTTGTTGTGCTATACTGTAAGTAGATAAAAATAAGGAGGAGAAAGTCTATATGGAAAAGTTAGAAGGAAAAGTAGCAATTGTAACTGGTGGTGCGATGGGAAACGGACTTGGAATTGTTAAAGTTTTTTTACGCCATAAAGCTCAAGTAATTATTTTAGATTATGCCAATGAATTAGATCAAACTCTTGTGAGTTTAAAAGAAGAATATCCACAAGAAGTAGTTGATGGATATCAAGTGGATATACGAGATATGACTCGCCTAAAAGCGATAACTGAAGAAATTTATAATAAATATGGTCATATTGATATATTGGTAAATAATGCTGGAGTGGCTCGGTTAGAGACGTTTGAGAATATGTCAGATGAGTTAAGAGATTTCCATTTTGATATTAATATTAAGGGTACTTGGAATGTTACAAAGGCAACACTTCCTTATATGAAAAAGAATCAAGCATCTTCTATTGTTAATTTGTCTAGTGTTACTGGACCTATGGTTGCTGATAGTGGAGAGGTTGCTTATGCAACTACAAAAGCTGCATTGATTGGTTTTACCAAAGGGTTAGCTGCGGAAGTTGTGACATCTAATATTCGAGTAAATGCAATTATGCCAGGATATATTCATACACCAATGGTAGATGGAATTGCGAAAGAAAGTAATCCAGAGAATCCAGAAGAAGTAATTCGAGGGATTGCTATGGGAATTCCTATGAAACGGCTTGGTACGATCGAAGAACTAGGAGAATTGGCTGCTTTTCTAGCTAGTGATGAATCTTCTTATATTACAGCGCAAGGATTTGTAATTGATGGGGGTTCTACTCTTCCTGAAACGATGAGTGTCGGAGTTTAGTATTTTGCATTTTTTTGAAATTAGAACTAGCAATTGTTTGCTAGTTTTAATGTGACTTTATGTTCAAAAGATTCATTTGAATTCCATCGTATTTTTTTTAGAGTATAGTATATAATTTATAGAGGAAATTATTAGTTAAGAT
>JAAWDC010000122.1 GCA_022793565.1 Bacilli bacterium | reverse complement strand
GCCTGATGTAGGACTCGGACCTACGACCTATCGGTTAACAGCCGAGTGCTCTACCAACTGAGCTAATCAGGCAACACAATTTACATAAAGCTATTTCATTATATAATACAAAATCCTCTTTGGCAATACTTTTTTTTAAATTTTTGTATTTCCTTTTGATTTTGAATTATTTATAGTATATCCAAGTCTATTTAATTTATTTCTTTATCTTTATTTTTTCGCCTTATGGAAACATTTTATCGATTGCCTCTTTATAAATATTCTTAGCTACTTCATATCCATTGGGATACTGTTTTATAAACTGATCCATCATTACTCCACTATTTGCTTCCATAACTAGCAACTGATCCTCTTTGGTCTGAATTATATCAATACTACAAAAAGTCATTCCAAAGTCTTTCGCAATAGATTCTGCTAATTGTGATAGCTTTTCTTTTAGATCATTATCTTTAACTTCAAAAAGACTAGCTCCTTGAGATAGGTTAAACTGCCAGTGATACTCATAGATATCATTCTCTGGTAAGATTCTATTTAATTCACTTGGTAAATCTATATTTTTAAAAAAGAAAGGATTTTGTTTTTCTAATAATTGTTTAATACTTGATTTTCCATCACCTATTACTATCGGTTTCTTTTTTCCATAAATAATTTTAGTTTTTCCATCTAATATGATTACTCGATATTCAAATTGAATTTCGTAAAAAGGACAGAGACTAATTGAAAAATGTTTTTTCAATAACCGATCTATACACTCTAGTAATTGTTCTTTCTTTTTAATATGAAATACTTCTCTACCACAAGTACCTGTGTTTGACTTCAATACGACATTTTGATAATATCGATCAAAAAGTTTCTCTATATGTTCTTTTTCTGTTTCTCTAAAAATAATATGATACTCAATACTTGGATATTTTTTTTCTAATAACAATTCATAAAAAGCATATTTATCATCTAAAATTTCACCAATTCCGTGACTATTTAAATCAAATTTGTATCCTACAATATACCGGATCTGTTGTTCCCTTTCTAAATAACAAATCCAACCTTTGGATAATATTTTTAAATCTATTTTCTTTTCTAGGCAAATTTCTTTAATTATTTTATGAAAATTTTCCATAGAAGACCTCCTCTACAAAAAATAAAAAGGATACTCTATTGGTATCCTTTATCATCTAAATGGTGGGCCTGAATGGACTTGAACCATCGACCTCACGCTTATCAGGCGTGCGCTCTAACCACCTGAGCTACAAGCCCATTTAGAACGATTCACTGTTTTCATTTTACACTATTCTATTTTAGAATGCAAGTGCTTTTTAACAGGAACGTTTTAATTATATAATAGGCTTTTTGAATAGTCAATATTTTTTTTGATTTTTATAAAAAAAGCTATTTATTTAGCTCTTTTAATAACTCGACTACTTCATCTTTTCCTTCTACTCTCTCTACTACTTTTTTATCTTTTATTTTTATAATTGTTGGACTTGTCACTTTTAATGCCTCTATATTCTCTGGATGATCTTCTCGTTCTTCTTGATCTTTCGTAACGTGTCCTTTATTGAATCCTTTTTCTAAATCTACTAGATACATTGGAAGATGTTCTTCTTTTTCAACATACGAATCTCTATATAAAAAGTATGTTGATGATAGTTTTTCTGTGAAATTGAAATAAAAGACATAGTATTCTTCTTCCTCTTTTGTAAAAGTTTCTCCCGCAATAATCTCATCGTACTGAATCTCAACTTTTTTCTCATCTTGATTTCCTTTTCCACCTAGCTTTATTTCCCCAGTCATTAGGAGAGCTAAAAAGTAGAATACGATCAGAAAAGCGCATAGTCCTATTAAGATTTTTATAATTTTAGAAATTTCATTTTCAGAACCGTAGCTATTTCCATAATTTAATTTTTGTTTCTTTTTTTTCTGCATAATCATCACCTACAACTAGAATTATAGCATGCTTAATTTAAAAAATAAATATAAAAGTTCAGTAGATATATAGAAAAGCATATAAGTTAAGAGCTAATAACTTATATGCTTTCTTTCTTCTATTATTTAGCATTTGGTACTACTGTAATACTTCTTGCAATATCTACTAATTCATCCTGACTCATTACGTCTGAAACAATATAGTAATCTATTCCATTACTACTCCAAGAGATGGAACTATCTGTTAGTGCACCTACAGTATCGATTAGAAGATATGGTTCTCCATAAGTTGGAATAATCGAAAATTCACTTTCAATACTAGATGTCTCTTCTACTAGTAGGAATGGTTTTTCTCCATCAAATGTCATAATTACTCTTTCTCCATCTGTTTTGGATACTTTTTCTTCATTTGTTAAAACAGTTCCTGTTGGAATATATAGTGGATAAATAACATCTTCAATACTTCCTGTTTGTACATTTGGTGTCGGAGTTGAACTTGGGTTTGGAGACGGAGTTTGTGTTGTTCCAGGAGATGGAGTTGGTGTTGTTCCAGGTGTTGGTGTTTGATTAGGTACTTTTGTATTTTCCGTCATAATTTCATTAATATCGAATTTGCTACGATCAATACTTGGATTTAAATCTATTTTTGTAAATGTCATTTTCATTTGTTCTGTTCCTTGTTCATCGACAACTTTTACACTTTTTATGTTCAAATCACTATCTAAAGTTACGACTTGATTTACTAACTTTCTATTATTTGGATAGTTTACAGTAGACTCAATTATATACTGTTCTCCACTTTCTGTAATCGTACGATTATCATCATCTAGAATGTCTTCTAAGATCGATTGAATTAAATATACCTGAGAATTATTATATGGCCATTCACTTTGAAACTTAAAACTTTTATTTAATGATGGTGTTAACACATAAACTTCATTTTCATTTTTCAAAATAATTTGTTCATGATTATTGGCTTTATTTTTTAAACTAACATTAAATTTGTCCTTTTTCTGATAAGATACTTTTACTTCATATTGAAATACATCCTCATTATTTAAAATTTCTAAATTTCCTTCTAACTGATATGCTTTTAGATCCTCATATTTTTTTTGAAAATCTTTTAAAATATTCTTTTTACCATTTCCAAAACATCCTGTTAAAAAAAGGCAAATTCCTATTAGTAATACTAAGATTTTCTTTTTCATAACATCACCTCAACTGTCTTTCATTTCATTATATGAAAAAAAAAATCCTATATTCATGAATAATTTTTTTTGTTTTTGTCTATTCTAATATTAGAAATTAACAAAGGAGGAAGAAAATGAAAACATTACAAAAAGTATGCTTAGTATTTACAATTATCGGTGCTCTTAACTGGGGTTTACTTGGACTTTTTGACTTTAATTTAGTTGAAACTATGTTTGGAACTGAAAATGTAATTACTAGAATTGTCTACGTATTAGTTGGAATCGCTGGTATTATCAATATTAGCTTATTATTCGAAGACTGGGATGACTAACATTTCCTTTCTTCTTTTGGAATAGAAAAACCACTTTTTTCAAAGTGGTTTTTTTCTATTTAGGTAAAATCTTTATACGGACACGTTTTGTTTTTGACTCATAACTTACTCTTATATCAGAACCTGATACGATAACATCTACCTCGTATTCTCCTTCTGTATAATTTTTAAGATCTACTGTTGCTGAAATTGAATTCTCATCTAGACTAGCAATAACATCTGCACTTCCTTTGACTACAACAGTTGCTTTAATATCTGCTTCTGTTGCTGCCTGTGCCTTTAGATCTGCACTCAAATTGATTGGAGTAATTCGAATACCTTCGATTTCTTTGGTAACTACATCATCTAACTCTACTTTAATATTTACTGTTTTAGAGCTAATATCTCTAATTCCAGATGGTTTCTTCAAATTAATATTATAATCTTTACTTTCTGTTAAGCCTGTAACATCTATTTCAACAGGAAGTTTATTAATTGTGTCTAAAATCTTTTTGTCTCCATAGATTGTGACTTTAGATACAGAAGCGGTGATTGATTTAATTGATTTTCCAAAAGCAAGATCTCCGATCGGAGTAATGTCAAGTTCTACTTCCTTACTTGGAGAAGAAACTTTAAGCGTTGCTTCTACTGTCTCTGGAACAATTTCTACATCGACTGGCTTTCCTTTGGAATCGTATGCAATGAGTGGAATATCTGATAACGTTATATTCCCTGCTTTAATATTACTGATATTATCGATATCGATCAAAGCTTTTACAGTAGCTACTTCTTTTAACTTATATTCTGCTCCTTTAATAATAACATCATTTCTATTTAAATCTACGTTATCAATAGCTAACTTTTTATCCAAATGGTCCTGATGAAGAATATCGTAGTTCAATTCTCTTGTTTCTGGTACTTTTTCATAGATTACTATCGTTGCTGAGGATGGATCAATTTTATAATTAATAGAAGATAGACTTTGATTATATTTTAAACTTACTTTATGACTTCCAGGTTTTAGTCCTGTCAAATCAATAGAAACTCCATTGTTTGGATATTGTCTTGCTATATATAGTTGAGATTTTGATCCAATTAAAGTAATATCTGCTGTTGTTGGCAATCCCTCGATTACGTATGCCTCAGCATTATATTCTGCAACTACTGGTCGATTATATAAGACTTCTGCTTGTTTGTTGACTAATGTATTAGAGTTTTGGTCTACAACAAAGAAAATAACAAATGCAAAAATGAGGGATAAAACAATTAAAGTTTGTCTTTTATTTAAAAATTTTTCTAATTCCTTTCCATTATTTTTCGTAAAATCTGTAAATGATAAAATCCCTTTTGTAATTGGGGTAATTAGCCATTTATCGAAGAATAATAGAATCTTTTTAATCATATTACTTATTTTCTTCATAAATCTCTTCCTCATCTAATTCATCTAACATTTCATCTTCTTGTTTTGGTCTTAATTCATCAATTAGCATCATTCGCACATCATCTAAAGATAGATTGTAGAATAATTCTCCCTTTACAGCAATGGACATTCTTCCGGTTTCCTCACTGACTACAACACTGATCGCATCACTTTCTTCAGCAATTCCAAGTGCTGCACGATGCCTTGTTCCAAATTTTTTGTTTACTTTGGAACTACTACTTGTTGGGAATACTGCTCCTGCACAACTGATTCTATCCCCTTGAATTACAACTCCACCATCATGAAGTGGGTTATTAGGAAAGAAAATAGAAATTAGTAAATCACTGGACAAATCTGCGTATACTTTCTTTGCTTTTTCTATATAATTGGACAAACTTGTATCTCTTTCTAAAACAATTAACGCTCCAATTCTGGCTTTTCTTAAATAATCTACGGTTTGAACAATTTCATAGACTAATCTTTCTCTTTCATCTACCGTTAATACTTTATGTCGTCCTAAGAGTTGGGTTCTTCCTAACTGTTCTAAAACATTTCTTATTTCTGGTTGGAAAATAATAATCAATGCGAGTGGTCCCCACATCATTATATATTCTAGTAATAAACCAATTGTTGTCAGCCCAAAGATTTCACTTGCCACTTTTAAAATTAAGACTAGTGCTACTCCTTTAAAGAGTAACGTTAACTTGACATTGTTTCTTATATTTTTTAATACATAGTATATAATTAACCAAACTAAGGAAATATCTACGATTTTCTTAACTATTACTATTATATTATCTACCGT
>JAAWDC010000121.1 GCA_022793565.1 Bacilli bacterium | reverse complement strand
TTTTATTTTTGTTCTTTTTTGTCTGAAACTCTTGTCTTTTTATCATAATAATTATATACTTAATATAATAATAGGAGGCTTTATATGAGTAGAAAAAGACAAATAATAATCTCCGTTTTAGCACTACTATCCCTTACACTAGTAACTACGGGAGTAAGCTATTCTTTATTAGATTATGATGAATCAGCTGTAAAAGCGGGATTGATTTTTGATTATTCCAATTACCATGGAACACCAGAATTTTCCATTTCTAATTTGACCCCTATATCTGATGAACTGGGAAAGAAGATATCTGCGGATGGACAAATATTTCACTTTTCAGTAAAAGGAAAACTAAAAAAAGATGAAACAGTGCCATATAGTATAGTAATTACCAAAAAGACAAATTCTACATTGGCAGATGATTCTGTAAAGGTATACTTGACAGAGGTAATAAATGGAAAAGAGTATCCGATAGATACGACTTGTAATCAAGCTGGGGAAGTAACAACATTTTCAAAATTAAAAGAGTACCCAATATTACCAATCGGAAATTCAAAAATCCTTTATAAGGGTATTGCTGAAAATGGTTATAATGGTAGATTCAACCGAGATTATAAATTAAGAATTTGGGTAGATAAGAATACAGCCAATTACCAAGGAAGAAGTTTTTCAGTAGATATTTCGATTATTCCCGAAAATTAGAAAGTATGATACTTTGGAACACATAGAAAATTGCTATGTGTTTTTTTGTTTCACTAGTTTTTCCTATGTTAAAATAAGAGACAACCTTCAATATATAAAAAGTACAAATAGAAAAGAAATTCTATCATGCAAATTAATATAGAGGTCAAGACTTTAACTTCTATGAGAAGATCACACTCCTAAAAGTATTTTCTGTCTATTTATGTCCAAGTGATTGACAAAGAACATTTGCCTTTGAAACAATTAAATTGTCGAAATTTAGCGTAGTCAGGGGGGATAAAATGAACGCAAACGACAAAAAAGGTCTGTGGCTTGTAGGCTTTTTTCTAATTCTATTGGTTGGTTCTTTAATTGCAATTCGAGGATGCGATAAAAAAGAGTTAAAAGATGATCGGAAGGATTCCAATATTGTTGAACCAGTACCAAGCCCAACTCCAAAGACTGATGAGTTAGATAACAATTCTATAGTAGATTCTAATACGAATATAGTAGTAAAAAAAGACTATCAAGTAGAGAAAGAACAAGAAAAGATAATAGATTTAAATCAATACTTATCACAAGTTGACTCAATGTACAAAATTGCAGTAGGAGAACAATTCACTTTACCAGAAATAAAACTAGAAGAAGGAGTTTTTTTAAAGATAGAATATTTTTTCCAAGAACTATATGGAACAAGCTATCAAAAAGTTTCTGATTTTTCTAGTAGTCAACCAGGAATGTATAAAGTTGTCTATACTGTAAGATATGGTGTTTGGTCTACACAAAAAGAGATCAGTATTCTTGTTCAGGATCAGGAAGCTCCAATTATTGAAGGATTAATAAGAAGAGAAGATCCAACAACAGGAATTACAAGCTATGAACCAGTAAAATCAGGAAGTAAAATTAACCAAGAAATTATGCTGTCATTTAGAGATAATCATGAAGTTGCCTATGTAGAATATTATAAGGCAAAATATGAAATCATAAACAACACTGCAACAATAGAACAAGATGCAATGCAAGAAATGATCGAAGTTGATTTTACACAAGATTTAATTCTTTATGAAGATGGGGAATACCATGTTAGAGCATATGACGTTTCTGGGAATGTTCAAGAATATATAGTAACAATTGATCGTAGTAACCCAGTTGTACAAGTAACATATTCTAGAATAGATAAAAATCATACCATTGTAACAATTACATCTCAAGAAGATATAAGAGTAATCTCTGGTTGGCAATTATCACAAGATCAACGCCATCTAACAAAAATTTATGAGAATAATCAAATGGAAGAAGTGTCTGTCTTTGATTTGGCTGGAAACGAAGTAACAGTTCAAATAGCAACTACGAATGTAGAAGTTTCAATCGATGTTCTTCAAGCTGGCAAAAAAACGACAAGCGTAAACTTAAATACCAACGATGGAGATATTACGGTTTCGATGACAAGTACTCCAAGTATGGAATTAGTATATGCATATGAAGATGGATCTTTCCAAACATATAATAATCAAGTTTTAAAAACAGCAGGATACTATACATTCCAAGCAGTGCTTGATGGAATAGTAATGGATTCTGTAGAGTTTTATATTTCCGAACAAGTAGTAGGAGATTAAAAAGTAAAAAAGTAAAAACTGAGTGGTCAAAGAACTCAGAGAAATAGTTGTCAAAGAACTATTTCTTACTTAAAAAACAGGAAGATGATTGAAAAATCATCTTTTTCTTTTCTACACCATATGATATAATCTCTTTAGAGTAGAAGGTGAAAATATGTTAGGAAAAATAATTGCGATTGAAGGGAATTATGTTCGATTAAAACTAGAAATTGATATTGCGTCTCAAGCTAATTTAGTAAATATTCATGTAGTATTTGAGGATGATAAAAGTAAAATAGTTGGAGAAATCCAAGATATCAGTCAAACAGAAATGAAGATAGCAATTGTAGGAGAATTAACGGAGAGTGCATTTATTTCTGGATTCGCGAAAAAACCATCATTTAAAGCAACTACTAGAATTGTAAGAATGGAAGAGTTGGCCTTAATCCTTGGAGAACAACAAATTAAAGATAGTAGTCAAGTTTATTTTGGTGTTTCAACAGTATACCCAAACTATCGTGTAAACGTAGATGTTAATCGTTTCTTCAGTCACCACTTTGCTGTTTTGGGAAACACAGGAAGTGGAAAAAGTTTTACCATTTCCAAATTAATTCAAAATTTATTTGCAGGAAGTAGTTATGTACCAGTTAATTCAAATATCTTTATATTTGATGCATATGGAGAATATACGACGGCTTTTACCAAGCTTGAAGAGGCAAATCCACTAATTCGGTACAAAGTAATTACAACAGATGTAGAAAGTGGTACAGGAGATTTATTAAAACTTCCATTATGGTTATTAGATGTTGATGATTTTGCGCAACTTTTAGGAGTAGATAATCCAAGTCAGCTACCAATCATAGATAAGGCACTTACCTTAGTTAAAGTACTAAGTAGTAATAATCCAGATGTTCATAAGCACAAAAATGATATTCTGGCACGAGCTATCCTAGATATCTTATTAAGTGGAAATGATTCAGGAAAGATAAGAGATCAAATTATTGCCATACTAACAAACTTTCATACCAATGAATTAAACCTTGAAACAAAAATTGCCCAACCTGGATATGTAAGGACATTAAAACAATGTCTATATACAGATAAAACTGGAAAAATGCAAGAAATGGAAGCAGTAGTTGAAGTAATCAGTCGTTTTATTGTAGAGGACTTAGACTTATCCAAATATCAAAGTCAAAATACAGTATTTACGTTACAAGATTTAGAAAATGCTATGGATTTTGCCCTCATTAGTGAAGGTATTTTGAAGAGTAATCATATTTTTGATTATGCAAATATCTTAAGTGTACGTCTTCATAGTCTAGCTAATAGTAGCGCAGCAAAATACTTTGAATGTAATGAAATGATTTCTAAAGAGATGTATATTCGGAAACTGATTACAGCTCCGGACGGACACAAAGCTCAACTTGTAAACTTTAATATTAGCCATGTAGATGATCGATTGGCAAAAGCAATTACTAAAATCATTTCTAGGATATTATTTACATTCTCATTAGATGTGAAAGAACGAGCTAAAATACCATTTCATATAATTATAGAAGAAGCTCATCGTTATGTACAAAATGATAAAGATACAGAGATTTTAGGGTATAACATCTTCGATCGTATTACAAAAGAAGGAAGAAAATATGGGGTAATCTTGGGATTAATTACGCAAAGACCATCAGAATTATCTGAAACTTCAATCTCTCAATGTAGCAATTTCCTAATTTTAAGAACGCTTCATCCAAAAGATTTAATGTTTATAAAAAATATGGTACCAAGTGTAGGCAGTGAAATGATCGAACAATTAAAATCATTGCCACCTGGTAATTGTATTGCTTTTGGATCAGCTTTTAAAGTACCAGTACCAATGAGATTTGAAAAACCAAATCCAGAACCATTAAGTAATAACGCAGATATTAAAACAGCATGGTTTTAAAGAATTTAATAAGTAAAAAATAATAGAAAATGAGATTATTCTCTTTTTCTTTAATTTAATTTATGTTACAATACACATATAGAATAAATTGGAGGAATGAAATATGGCACTTGATAATATAAAAAAGTTTTTTGGGGTAGAAACAGAGGATGCACCACAAGTTGAAACAGGGGCTGAAGATGTATATTATAAAGTAGCAAAAGCGGAAGTTCAGGAGGAGTCACCAAGCTCAAATAAAATGATTTTATTTGAACCGAGAGCCTATTCAGAAAGCTCACAAATTGTTGATTATTTAAAAAGTAGAAATACAGTAGTTGTAAATTTGAAAAGAGTGACACCAGATCAAGCAAAAAGGATCATCGATTTTTTAACAGGAAGCCTATACGCTATGAATGGAAGTCTACAAAAATTAGGAGGAGGAATCTTCCTATGTGCACCAAATAATGTAAACATTGAAGGCAAAATCACAGAAGAAGCAAAACCTGCATCCGCAAGTAAAGGAAAATCTAAAGAAGAAAAAGAGGACGAATTTAATTGGTAATTGAACAACTTTAGAGGTGGGTTATGGATAAATTTGGTAGAGAAATTTTTGGTTATAAAAAACAGGAAGTAAATGAAATTGTAAAAGAGACAATTAAAAAAACAGAAGAATTAATAGGGAGAATCAAGAAACAAGAAGAGCAAATCAGCGCCTTACAGGCACAAATCATCCAGTATCAAAAGCAAGAATTAGAATACAGAAATTTTTTAGAGAAAACGGCAGGGAATCCAGAAAAAATAAAAAAAGATGCCCTAATGGAGGCCGAAAAAATAGAAAAGGAAGCCAGAAATAATGCAGATCGTATTATTTCTGATGCAATTGAACGTTCAGAAAGATTAGAAACAAAAAGTATTAAAATGAAACAGAGTATAAAAAAGTGTCGAAATCAATTAAGGACCATTATCGAGCAACAAATAGATACGGTAGAACAAATAGAAGATATAGAACTAGAGGATTAAGGTTCTATATTTTTTTATTTAAAACGATGGATAAATCAAAATATCTTTACTTTTGAAAAGATTAGGATTATCATAAATACAAATTAATTTTTTGAAATAAAGGAGATAGAAGTATGGCATATAGTGCAAAAGTTCGTGAAGAAGTTTTAACAGATCTAAACGCTGGGCGGCTTTCCATAGGAAAAATATCTTTAAAATATGGAGTTTCAGTTTCAACAATATACAAGTGGAAAAATAGTGAGATTGGAAAAGGAAGTCTAATAGGTGAACAGAGTCAGGAAAGTTCTTTAGAAAAATTATCTCAAAAAGTAGAGAAAACTCCGATAGAACAAGAAGAAACTTTCGAAGAAGAGCAAACACAAGAAAGTTCCTTAGAAAAAACAACTCAGAACGTAACAGAAAATAAAGAAGAAAAAGAAAAATTGAGTAAAAATGAATATCAAGAAAACTTGAAGGATGTAATTAAAAGAATTGCAGATTTAAAAAAGCAAAATGAATTAAAAAAAGCTCTAGAAATTTGTAATCATCCTCTAGCAGCAACTAGCAATATAATTAAAAGTCAAAAAGTAAGTATTCTAATTAATTTAGGGAGAAGAGCTTTTTGTTCAGAGTGTAAAGAATATTTAGAACAAGCATTAGAGGTTTGCCAAAATCAAGAATTTCTAGCATCTCAGAAAGAAGTAATTGAAAATCTTTTAGAAGCATATTATGACAAAAAAGTGATGGCAGAAAGAGAAAATAAAAAAAGAAACGTAAATGTAAATGAATGGATTACTAGAATTTATGCCAATTGTGCCGATATAGAAGCAATAAGAGGTGCACTAGTGACAGAGTGGGAAAAGGATATATTACTATGTGCATACTATGAGAAATATAATAAAACTGTAGGAGTATCATTCATCAAAGCGTTAAAGAAAAAATATCAAGAAGAACCTGATAAAAAGAAAGTTTTAAATCAGTTAATGGATAGAATGGTTGTTAAGAAAAATATCAGTTTTGATATCGTAGTTTATTCCAGAGTGCTAAAGGGTACAATAAACTTTGAGTCAATACCAATAATTCAAGAAGAATATGATCAAAAAGAAAGAGAAAGAATGAAAAAGCAAAAGACAGAAGAACAAGTCTTAACTAAAAAGCCTATAGGAGAAACACCTAAGAAAGTACCAAAAATTCCAGAAAGACGGATGATTATATCAGAAGGGCAAAGAGTAACTCCAAGATATAGTCAGTTAGCAAATGTAAACCATCAAACAGTTCAAAATAACACAAGAGATTTATTGATTAAAGAAGTGTTCGCAGAAGAAATATTTCAAATTGGTAAAGCGCTTTATAGCCAATTAAGTGTACCAGAAAACCGCTTGAGAGGAGTAAAGGCTTGGGATCGATTAGAACGATTAAAAGAAAAAAGCAGTAAAGATAAAAAAGCCCTTCGTGATATACTTGAAATCATTGCAAGTATCAATTATATCAGCCCAGGATTTATTAAAACAAATGAAGAAAGAAATAATCAGATGTATACAGAAATTGAAGAATCTGAACAACAAAAAGTAAAAAAATACGGTGCAAATAATTGAAAAGAAAAATCTTTTATGATATAGTAATATCGTTAAAACAAGTGCGAAAGACGAAATAGTGGATGTTAGAAAGAGAATTCCTAATTTGGTGAGATAGGAAGCTATAAGAAACTATTTAGATCACTTTCAAGTTTGTGTCTTATGGATAAGATAAGACCGATTCGTTCGCGTTAAGAATAAGAAAAGATAAGTTTACTTATAAATTAAGGTGGTACCACGATTCCTTCGTCCTTATGATGGAGGAGTCGTGTTTTATTTTGAAAATTATTTTCAAAGAAAC
>JAAWDC010000120.1 GCA_022793565.1 Bacilli bacterium | reverse complement strand
GTCTTAACATTTTAGACCTTTCTACTTTTGACACTTCTAATGTAGTAAATATGAGTAACTTATTTGAAAATTGTAGTGGTTTTGAAACTATTGATCTTTCTAATTTTGATACCTCCAAAGTAACAGATATGCGTTATATGTTTTCGGGCTGTTGGGGATTAAAAGATTTAAAACTGACTAATTTTGATACTTCGAACGTAGTAGATATGAGAAATATGTTCACTGGATGTACTTCATTAGTTAATATAGATATAAATACACTTGATACATCCCAAGTAACAACTATGGAAAATATGTTTAAATTATGTTATAAGTTAAATTTTGAAATTACAATATCAAATCCTAACTTAACAGGATATGATTCTATGTTTTTGGATGCTTGTACGATGGGTGAATCAAAAATTGTTGTGAATTATAGAGAAAATACTTTTGATTTAGTGGATCTTCTAATCAATACGAAATCTAGTAATTCTAATATAGTACGAGGAACTTTGATTGCTTGATCAGATCATTTTATTTTTTGAGAGATGGAACTAAGACTAGTTTCATCTTTTTGATTTGAATTAAATATCAAAATTTGACTCTTTTTTTTTAGAACGAAATACGTTATAATGGTAGAGAATAGATAATAGGAGGGGTAGCCTGTGGTACTTAGAAAACCGTATGCTTTTTTAATTAAACACTTTAAGAAGATTAATATTTTATTGCTTGCTTTAATTATTTTTGTAGCGTACAAAGATTTATCACTTTATGGATTTTTAAAGGATTATGCTTCAACAGCGATTTATAATAGTTCTTTGGATTCTATTACTAATTATGTAAATGCTTGGGGGTTTGTATCTTTACTTTTTATACTTTTTATTTCTTTGACTTTGGCATATCTTTTAAAATATAAGAATAAGCCTTATGCAGTATATATTTATATTGCGATTTCTAATTTCTTAACCCTGATTTTATTTTTCTATATCCGTTATTATTTTTCACCAGGTGTATTCTCTGGATATAGTATGGAATCTTCTCGTAACATAATGTATTTGACATTGGTTACTGTTCTTCCATATGCGATTAGTATTTTACTTTTACTAATACGTTCTGTCGGACTTGATTTAAAGAAGTTTGGTTTTTCTGAAGATAAAGAATTTTTAGAAACAAATGAATCAGACCGAGAAGAAATTGAAGTAGAAGTTGCTTTTGATAAAGATATTTTTATAAGACAAGTTCGAAATAAAATTCGTATGTTTAAGTATTTCTTCCTTGAACATAAATTTTCTTTATCGGCGATTACAGTGGTTGTTCTATTAATTATTTCTTATAATGTTTATCATTTTGTTTATGTCTATCATAAAGTTTATAAAATGAACGAACCTTTTACTTCAAACAATTATAAGATCACGATTATGAATACTTATTTAACCAACAAGGACTATGTTGGTAATTTGATTTCTAAAGAAGGAAAGTATTATGTGATTTTAGATTTTAAGATAGTGAACTTATTAAATAAAGAACGAGAATTTGATATTACGAAGTTTCATTTATTTGTAGATAATGAGTTTTATGTACCAGATTTTCGGTTTAATAATTATTTCAGTGATGTTGGAAGAGTATATGATGGTAAAAATTTGGCTAGAAAAGCATCAGAGAATTATCTTTTAATTTATGAGATAGATAAACCTACACAAAAGAGTAATTTTCTTTTAACTTATCAAGATTTGATGTCTAAGGATACAAAAGCGATTCGCATTCGTTTGAAACTTCGGGATCTTTCAAAATTTGTTCAGAAAGATTCTAAAAAGTTAGAAGAAACTTTGGAAGTGCCAATTAATTTGGAAGAAAAGAAGTCCTTTAGTTTTCATGAGTACTTTATTGGAGATACAGTGAAGTATACCTATGAAAAGTGTTATGTATTGAATTGTCCAATTTATGAAGGAACATTAACGGGGAATGGAAATACAATTATTCGCTTAAAGGGTGATTTTGGAGATGATTCTACAGCTTCTTTTGTGAAATTTTTGAAGAAGTATGGGAAAATGAAATATACAGTGGATGGGGTTGATAAGGAAATTCCATTGAAATTTATGCTGGAAAAGGATTATCGTGGAAAAATGGTTTATTTGTCTGTTCCGATGGAAGTAAAATCTGCTTCTACGGTAGATTTATTCTTCACAGTTCGTACTTATCAATATTTTTATAGGATTAAAGGAGAGGGGATCACAGAATGAGGTTAGAGAAGAGAACACTTAAAAAAGTGGCTATATTGTTTGGAGTTGGACTTTTCTTTCTTCTCATTGGGTTGTTATCTTGGAAATTCTTTTTTTCTAGATATTATGCATTTCATAATCATGAATTAGCTTTTCTAGAAGGAGCAAAGAGTTATTATAAGACTTATCCGAGATATTTACCTAATAAAGGGGAAACAAGAGAGCTTTTTTTACAGGATTTATATGATGCAGGAAAGATAGATGCGTTATATGTTCCAGGAAGTAGTAAACTTTGTAATACAGATAGTTGGGTTCGTGTTTATCAAAATGAGAATGGTGAGTATGAATATTTTGTAAATCTTGAATGTAATCGTTACAAATCAAAAATTGATAGAGAAGGACCAGTAATTGAATTGAATGGGGATATGACAATTATCGCAGATTACGGTGTAGAATATAAAGATCCTGGCGTTAAATCAGTTCGGGATAATATAGATGGAGAGATGGATGTTAGTAAAGTTGCAGTTGATACTTCTAAAGTAAATACCAACGCTCCTGGTTTATATAAAGTAACGTATACTGCTTATGATAAATTACATAATGAGACTAAGGTGGTTCGAAAAGTTCAGGTAGTAGATAAACTTTATTCTTTTGTTCGAAGAAATACTGATGAAAGTAATTATTATAAAGGTGCAGAAGTTAATAATTTTGTTCAATTCTCTGGTATGATGTGGCAAATTATTAATGTAAATGAAGATAACTCAGTAAAACTTATTTTGGCCAATGCTAGTTCTAATGTTATGTTTGGATATGCAGAGAAATTTACAGATACGAATGTTTATCGTTGGTTAAATAATTATTTTTATCCACATTTGGAAGGGTCTAAAAAATATATTGTAGAAAATGCTAACTGGTGTAGCAATGTTGCTGTTTTCTTTCCTGAAGATGTTCCTTCAGAGTGTAATGGGGAATCTTATCAAGGTCCAGTTGGACTACTGAGTGTTAAGGACTTAATTTCTACTAGTATTGATCGTAGATCCTATCTAAAAGGAAAACAGTATTATTGGTTGATCGATCGAATAAATACTGAAAATGCTAATATCATTTACTCTAGTGATTATGATGGATTTATGCAGTGGAATGTCGATAATTTTGGACCAGTTCGTCCAGTAATTAATTTAAATTCTGATGTCTTTATTATGAGTGGTTTAGGTACGATTGAAAAACCATATAAGTTAAACGATTACGAGTATGGAAAAGAGAATGAAGAGATTAAAGATCGTTTGGATGGAGAATATTTTTCTTATTCTGGATACTTGTTCCGTAAAATTGGTGTTGATAAAGATGGAAATGCCAAGATGATTATGGCTGGAAATATGAAAGATCCAAAATCTTTAGAACAGTTTGTGGTTGGATATGATAGTTCTCTTACTACTTGGAAGTTTAATCCACAAGAAAAAGGTAATGTAGGATATAGATTAAATGAAGAGTTGTTACTTCATTTGAGTGATCGTTATATTGTTCGTCATGATTTCGAAATTCCAGAAATTGATATCAATTCTTATTATGATAAATGGAAGAAAACAAAAGTGAAGACGTGGTTATCTTTCCCAACGACTTATGAATTATTTTCTAATTATAATATTTTAGCAGATACTTTAGATTATAACTTTTTAATGTTAGATTATAATCCAAATAATGAAGTTGTTTTTGTAAATACAGGAAATAGTATTGCCTTTTCCATGGCACAGGATATTTTGGGAGAAAATGCTGTAAAAGTCGTACTATATTTAAAAGGAGATCGCAAAATTTCAAGTGGTCGTGGATTGATAGATGATCCATATTATATTAAGTGATATATGAGGTGTGATTGATGACAAAGAAGAAAATAAAAAAGGTAGATCAAAGAAGAAGAATTATATTTCTTCTTCTGTTGATTGTAGTTATTGGAAGTGTATTTGGTTTTATCTTTTTCTTTTTTAAACCATCTAAAAAACCATATTATGCACCACTTTCTAAGGTGAATCAAGTACGAACAACTATCGTTGAGGATAGTGAGACACTTGGATGGATCAATGTACAAGGTACAGATATAGATTATCCAGTTGTGTATGAGACAAATCAGGTTTATTTGGGACTTAAAGATTATTTATGGCTTTCTAATAGATATATAGAAGGAAATAATCGAGTTGCTATATTTGGGCATAATATTAAAAATGTTTCTAATCAACCATTAATTGCAGAAGAGGGACATGTTCGTTTTGAACAACTACTTAGTTTTGTATATTATGATTTTGCGAAGGAAAACTTATATGTTCAATATACTCATGATGGTAAGGATGAACTTTATAAGATTTATGCAGCAGGATTTTATGATAAGACTGAGGAACAAGGTCAATTCTTAAGTGATAAGAAAGAGACTGAAGAATATATTAAAGCAGCTCAAGAAAATAGTATTTATGAATATGGGGTTTCGGTAAATAGTAAGGATTCTTTAATTTCTTTGGTTACTTGTACTAGATTTTTTGGTTCTGATGGAAAGACTACATTTCGGATTGATGCGAGAAAAGTAAGAAGTGGTGAAAAAATCAATAAATATAGTGTTCAAAAAAGTAAGAATTATGATATACTGAATATAGAATAGAGGTGCGAGG
>JAAWDC010000119.1 GCA_022793565.1 Bacilli bacterium | reverse complement strand
TATTAGAAATAAAGGAAGAAATATTTTAATGGGAATTATTATTTTGGTTGTTGCCTGCAGTTGTTGTATTACTTTGTCTATTCGTGAGTCTTCTACAAGATTAGTAGATTCCTATCTCTCTAAATATGATATTGAAGCAACAATTTCTTTTAATCGGGGAAATTTGATGGAAAGTTTTGAACCTGGTAGTGCTAGTCAAGAAAATAATATTCAGAAATTTAATGAGATCGAATCAATTACAAAAGAGCAAATTATTGATTATGGAACAAGTGATTATGTAAAGGAATTTTACTATACTTATAATTTGTCAATGAATTCGCTATCTTTAGAGAAAGCAACGCAAGAAGTGATGAATGATACTATTTCTTTTCGTCGAAATATTAATTCAGATGATATCAAGAATGGACGAATGGGACAAGGAGATTTTACTATTCTTGGATATAGTTCTTATGAGTCAATGAAGGATTTTATCGATGGTAAATATGAAATTGTAGATGGGAAAGTTTCTGAGAATTTTACTGAAAATGCTTGTGTAATGAATGAAGAACTTGCCACTTTAAATCAAATTGCGATCGGAGATGAAATCACTTTAGTAGATCCAACGGATGAGAATAAGAAATATCAACTTGTAGTAACTGGTTTGTTTAAAGAACAAGAAGATGATTCTAGTGATCGAATGATGTCGATGTTTTCCCCTTCTATCAACACTATCATTACAAATACAACAATGATTGAAACCGTTCTATCTGAAAATGAGGAACTTCATGCGACAGTTCAACCTACTTTTATTTTAAACAAAAAAGAGGATATTGACTTTTTCAAGGAGGAAGTAAAAAAGAAGGGACTCGATGAATTTTATCAGGTGTCTACTAATTTAGAGACGATCGAACTTGGAACGGAATCTGTTAAAAATGTTTCAACATTTGCGACGACTTTCTTAATTTTAGTTTTAATTATTGGTGGAACTATATTATTTGTTTTAAATATGATTAATGTACGAGAAAGGAAATATGAAATTGGAGTTTTACGGACGATCGGAATGAAAAAGTCGTTGGTGATGATTCAATTTGTATCTGAATTATTTATTGTAGCGATCGTATCGTTATTATTAGGTGCGGGACTTGGAAGTATTTTCAGTGTTCCTGTTTCAAATAGATTATTAGAAAATGAGATTTTATCTGCGGATCAAGATGTTCAAGAAGTAGGAGATCGATTTGGAGTAGGAGGTCCAAGAGATGGTGGAATGGATAAGAATTTTAAATTTTCTAAAATGAATGGTGTATTGCAGTTAGAGAAAGTGACTTCTATAGATGCAGTTGTAGATTTAAAGATTTTGGTACAGTTATTAATAATTGGGGTTTTTCTTACATTTATTAGTAGTATTTCTGCAACAGTGGCTATTTCTAGATTTTCTCCAATTACAATATTAAAGGAGCGAAGCTGATGAAGATGTTAGAATTGAAGAATATTTCTTATAAGTATAGTGATGGAGATCAATATGTTTTAAAAAATATTTCTTATTCTTTTGAAAAGGGGAAAACTTATGCTATTAAGGGGAAAAGTGGTAGTGGAAAAACGACGTTACTTTCTTTATTATCAGGATTAGAACGTTTTTATGAAGGAGATATTTTATTTCTTGGGAAAAGTTTGACTTGTATGGGCTTAGATCAATACCGGAATACGAATATTGGAATTGTATTTCAATCATTTAATTTACTTCCACATTTAAACGCGATTGAAAATATTATTCTTTCTATGGATATTAGTCATATTCAAGTAGAGAATAAAAAGAAGCAAGCAATTGAACTTTTAAAGAAAGTTGGGCTTAACGAGGAGCAGGGTTATCGGCGAATTTTAAAGTTATCTGGTGGGGAGCAACAGAGAGTCGCGATTGCGAGAAGTTTATCTTATCAACCAGAAATTATTTTAGCCGATGAACCAACAGGAAACTTGGATAAAGAAACAGAAGATGAGATTATGAAAATTTTTGCCGATCTTGCCCATAAAGAAAAGAAATGCATAATTATTGTGACACACTCTAATAATATTGCGAGACAGGCGGATGTTATCTTTGAGTTAAAGAAGAATTAAGAAAGAGGAATCATGCTATGATTCTTTTTTATTTTTTTTAATAAAATATGTATAGTTCATAGAAAGTAGATATCGGTCATTTTAACTGAAGTTTAGATGATAAGTGTTTGATTCTATTTATAATAGGTCTTATTCATACTTGATTTTTGATTCCCATAATTTCCCATATTTCTTTCGTATTTCGACAATATTGTTCTTTTATACTGGAAATATGAAAGGAAGGTGATAAGCCAAATTATAAGTGCCAATGAATAAAAATAAAATATTATTCTTTTCAATTAAAAATATAAAATTACTCCTACAAAAAATATGAAAAAAAAGAGGTGATAGTTCATAGGAGAATAAGAAGTTTAATGATATACTAATGCTGGTGGTGTAAAAATGTATACAATATGTTTGGTAGAAGATGAAATAGATTTAGCGAATTTAATTCAAACTTATTTGGAAAAAGCAGGGTATCAAGTTGTACGATTTATCAATGGGAAAGATGCACTTTCTTATATTGGTTCTTCTTGCCATTTATGGGTACTTGATATTATGTTAGCCGATGATGTTACAGGATATGATATTATTAAAAAAATTCGAGAGATGGATACTACGACTCCAGTAATTTTTACTTCTGCAAGAGATCAAGATTTAGATAAGATTATTGGTCTTGAGTTGGGAAGTGATGATTATATTACGAAACCATACTCCCCCAAAGAATTGGTTTTAAGAGTCAATAATATTATTAAGCGAGTTTACAAAGAAGCAGAAGTTCATAAGATTTTATATGAAGAGTATTATATAATCGATAAGGAAAAAAGAATTGTTTTAGAGAAGGAAAAAGAAATTAAATTAACGACTTTGGAATTTGATTTACTGTTACTTTTACTTACAAATAAGAATAAGACTTTTTCTCGGGATGAGATTTTAAATCTCATTTGGGGAGAAGATTACTTTGGAAGTGACCGTGTGGTCGATGATTTAATTCGAAGACTTCGTAAGAAAATGCCAAAACTAGAAGTTTCTACAATTTATGGATATGGGTATCGATTGTTATGAAAAAGTATGTTCAAAGTAAACTAAGTAGACAATTAGTTTTAGTTGTTACAATTGCATGTAGTGTTATTCTTCTATCGATTGGTGTTATTTTGCCAAAAAGCTTACTTCCCGTTTATGAAAAAAACTTATATAATTATTTGAAACAACCATTAGAATTAGTATCTGATGATATTGAAGAAAATCCAATATCTAATGAAATTGCCTATATTTATATGTATGAAGATGTAATTTCAGTTAGTGAAAATTTGGGTAAAATTGTTCGTTTTGCAGATGTTTATAAATTAACGAATTATTTTACTGAAAAATATGGAAAATTCATTTATAAAGCACACATTTATTATTATTATACTAGTGATTCCAATTCAGTAAAGCGTGTAGCCTTAACCAATGACTCCTATATTAGGCAGGCGCGAGAAGATGCTCTACATAGTGTTTTTCCTATCGTTTTCATTACGATGTTAGTAGTATCTTTGATGTTAGTGATTTGGTCTTCTTTAGTAGTTCGAAGAATTGAAAAATTAAAAAAGAAAATTGATCACATTGATGATGACACCTACAATCATCAAGTGGAAGATTCTGAACTCGATGAAATTTATTCTTTGGAGCAAGCGATTGAAGATATGCGTTTGACTTTAAAGAATCAAGAAGAGTATCGAAACCAGATGTATCAAAATATTTCCCATGATTTCAAAACACCTTTAGCTGTTATAAAATCTTATATAGAGGCTGTGGAGGATCAAGTAGAGGATGCAAATAAAGCACTTCCAATTATCCAAGAACAGACTTTAAAATTAGAAAACAAAGTACACTCCTTACTTTACCTAAATAAACTTGATTATATTCGAGAGAGAAATC
>JAAWDC010000118.1 GCA_022793565.1 Bacilli bacterium | reverse complement strand
GTAAAAATTAACGGTCCCTATTACATACTGAATCGGTCTATTTTTTACCAGTTCTTCTACTTTGGCTTTAAAAGCCTGTTCTACTTCGTCTGGAACAATTTCATTTAGGTGATTTAACAATTCTAGTGAATTAACATTTAATAGAGCTGCTAGTAACATTTTAGCATGCTCAGAATGAATTTTACTTTTTCCATATACAATTAAATCTTCTACTCTCATAAATTCCTCTTCTTTTCCCATCTCTAAAAAAAGAAACTGGTCAGCTATTCTTCCCCGTTTCCTGCTAATTTTCTTTTTTGGTCTTCTGTTATTAGGGCTTCGATTACTTCATCTATTGCACCATTCATAATTCGATCTAAATTATTTGTTGTATACCCAATCCTATGATCAGTTACCCTATTTTGTGGATAGTTATAGGTTCTTATTTTTTCAGCACGATCTCCTGTTCCAATCTTCATTCTTCTTTCACTACCTAATGCTTCTTCTTGTTTTTGAAGTTCTTGTTCATAAAGGCGTGCTCTTAGTACTTTCATTGCTTGTTCTTTATTTTGAATTTGACTTCTTTCATTTTGACATGTTACTACGGTATTCGTTGGCAAATGAGTAATTCGAACAGCACTATCTGTCGTATTTACTCCTTGTCCTCCGCATCCACTTGATCGATAGATATCAATTCTTAAATCGGATGGATTAATCTCAATATTGACATCTTCTGCTTCTGGCATTATTAACACTGTTGCTGTTGATGTTTGAATTCTTCCTTGAGATTCTGTTTCTGGAACACGTTGTACTCTGTGAGAACCACTTTCATATTTTAATTTGGAATATACATTGTCACCTTTTACCATAAATTCAATTTGTGAAAATCCTCCAGATGCCCCTTCTTCGGCATCTAGTAGTTCAATGCGAAATCCTTGTTTTTCTGCATATCTTGTATACATTCTATACAAATCTCCAGCAAAAATATTGGCTTCATCCCCACCTGCAGCTCCACGTATTTCAACAATTACATTTTTACCATCGTTAGGGTCTTTAGGAATTAGAAGAACTTCTAACTTATTTTCTAATTCTTGTTTTTTCATTTCTAAACTTTCTAATTCTTCTTTTGCTATCTCAGCCATTTCTGGATCTTTGGCTAACTCTTTGTCTTCTTTGATTGCCTCTAATACATGACGATACTCTTGATAGCATTCTACTGTTTCTTCTAGATCTGCTTTCTCTTTTGATAACGTTTTCATTTTGTTCATATTACTATAAACATCTGGATTCGCAAGCTCTGTTTCAATCTCATGATATTTTGCTTCTATCGCATTTAATCTTTCAATCATAACATTTCTCCTTTACCATCCTCTGCATTTTCTCATTCTTTTTTCTGTTTTTCTGTTTTGCTCATCGCTTTTTCTTACTTCTTCTCTTAATCTTTCTATTAAATCTTCCCTGCTAAGAGATGGATCTTCTTCCATCCACTTAATCCATTGATCTTGAATTATTTCTAAACAGAATTCTCTTTGTCTCTTAGCACTAAAAAATCCGATCTCACTAGATTTATATCCCCAAACATTGATTACTGGATAACTTTCTTCTACTTCTGTTGCTCTACAGAATAAGCATTCTCTTCCAGGAATACCAAATGATCTATTTTCTATTTCACTTCCAAAATATAGCATAATATGATTACAATCTACTTGGAATTTCTTTTGCTTTTCTTTTAAACTATTTAGATTTTTTTCTAACTGAATTTTCTCTTTTAATAAGCTATTTCCATATTTTATGTTTTTAATATCCATGATTCACCTCGCTGATGCTTTTATTATATCATAGATTCCTTTGATCTCAAAATAAAAAGCCCACTTTCACTACTCTTATACTACTTTTAATAACATTTTATTCTTTACTTCTACCATTTCTTTTCTTTTTTCTTCTACTTCTTTTTTCAAACAATTAATTAAAAATTCTGGTTTAGCAATTCCAGTCTCAAGCATCATTTGCTGAAACCTTTTTTGAATCATGTATACTTTTAGCTGTCTTTCATTTTCTGTTTCTACTGGATATTCTTCCAAATAATATGTAGCATCCAATACTAAACAGTGATAGAAATTCTTTCTTACCCTCTCCCCACAATTTAAACAGTAGTCATATTTTTCTCTTGTTTTTTTATTTTCTCCTATTTTTATAATATGGTCATGACTACACGGTATTATTTCTTGATTATTCATTTATATTTTTTTCCTTTCCTTAAAAAGAACTAGAATTACTGTTCTAATTCTAGTTCATCTTCATCTAATACAACTAAATCTTTTAAATCTTCATTGGCATCATCAATTTCACCATCTGTATCGATAGAGTCGTAATTATTTACATCTTCTTCCTCTTCTTCTTCTTTGGTTTCTTCGATTTCTTCTTCCTCTTCTTCTTCTACAATTTTAATTAGTTTATCTGAGGTATGCCTACTTCTTAAATCCCAAGATCCATCTTCTAAAAGAATGAACCTCTTGTCTGTCGTTAGTGAAGTATAGTAATCTCCTATTTTTTGATCAAATGTCGTTTTTGGTAATTCTAACAATTTAATAATTTCTTTAAATAGTTCTGCTGTATTTTGAGAACCCTTTTCTTCTAATATTAAATTGGTAATATCTTTATTTGATAATAATTCTAAATCTTCCTTTTTCAACTTCTCAAGGCTCATGATAATCCTCCTCATTGATTTACAAATAATTTTTTATAATTTTTCTTTAAAAATTATCATTTAAACTTATACCATTATTTAACAAAAAACGCAACTACTTTTTTACATTTTTTCAGGGACTGAAATTCCCAATACGTTTAGTAATAGTAGATTTGTATTATAAACTACTTCTGTTAAAGCAAGCCATGTTGTTTTTAATTCTTCATCTTTACTTGTTAATATATGATTTTCAGAATAAAATTTATTATACACACTTGTTAGTTTATATAAAAATTCTGCGATTTCATTTAGGGATTTTACATCGTAAGATTTCTTTAATACTTTAGGTAGTGTTAGTAAGATTTGTAATATTTCTTTGTCTGTTTCGTTTTTTAGTTTCTGAATCTTATATGTTTCATATCCTTCTATCTTGGCTTTTTTTAGTAAAGAATTCATTCGAATTGTTGAATATAGTAAGTATGGTCCTGTCTTTCCCTCTAGATCTGAGAATTTTGATGGTTCAAAAACATAATCTGTAGAACGATATGGTAGAAAATCTGCATATTTTAAAGCAGAAATGGCGATCATTTTAGAAATTCTTTCTTTTTCTTGTTCTTCAGTAATCATTGGATTTAATCTTTTTCTTGTTTCATCATTGACTAAAGAAATTAGAGAACTTAATGTCATTACTCCGCCATCTCTTGTCTTAAAAGGTTTTCCATCTGGTCCATTCATTGTCCCAAAACCGATGAATTCTAATTTGGTATCTTCTTTTACCATTTGTGACTTTTTAGCTGCACGGAACACTTGTTCAAAATGAAACTCCTGTCTGTTATCTACTACATACCAAATTTCATCGGGAGAAAACCTTTTTTCTCTTCCATATATTGTTGCAAGATCAGTCGTTTCATAAATGTAGCCTCCATTACTTTTGACTAAGATAATTGGTGGCATTTCTTTTTTATCAGATGCTTCTTTTATATCCATAACAGTTGCACCTTCACTAATTTCTAGTAGATTCTTTTGTTTTAATTCTTCAAGCATATCTTTAATATACTGAAAACTATCTAATTCTCCCTCCCATAACTCGAAAGATGTATTTAGATCGTTATAAATCTTTTTTACTTCTATTAAAGACAAGTCTTTTATTTTATTCCAAAGAGTGGAATATCCAAGATGATTCTTTTGTATTTGATAAGTGATCTCTCCTGCTTCTTCCATCTTTTCTTCGTTTTCTTTGGCTTTCATACTGGCTACAGGATATAATTCTTTTAAATCTTCAGTTGTAATTGGTAATTCAAACTCTTCTCCATTATAACCTTCTTTAAAGCAGATTAGTTCTGGGTAACGTTCTTTCATTTCTGAAATAACCATTCCAGATTGGAGTCCCTCATCTCCTAGATGGACATCTCCAATCACTTCAGCACCTAGTAATCTTGCTAAACGTTTTAGAGCTTCTCCAATATTGGCCGATCTTAAATGTCCAACATGAAGAATTTTTGCTACATTCGCCCCACCATAATCTATGATGATTTTCTTCTTTGGTTCCTCATCTATATTACTTTTGATATCTTTATAAAGGGTATTTAATGTTTCTAAATAAAAATCTTCACTGAAACTTAAATTTATAAATCCTGCTCCTGCGATATTTAAATTTTGAAATCTAGAATCTTTTTCTAATTCATGAATAATTTTTTCAGCAATTTCTCTTGGATTACAATGATTTTCTTTGGCCAAAGAGAATGCATCATTAATTTGAAATTCTCCTAGATCTGGGCGTCCACTTGGTTGCATGTTCACTTTTTTGATATCATATCCCAAATTTTGGATTATATTTGTGATTTCATTTTCGACATTTTTAATAATACTCATTTTTTCACCTCTAAAACTCTATTTGGTACTCAATC
>JAAWDC010000009.1 GCA_022793565.1 Bacilli bacterium | reverse complement strand
ACTTCTAAGTTTTCTTTATCTTGATGTCTATAATAAGTAATTTCAGCTCGACGCTTAGATCCTTCTACACAAGTAACCTTCTTACATTTCTCACATAACATTCCTGTTAGAGTTCCACACCCACATCCAATTTCTAAAACTTCAGCATTACTTTCAAAGGGATACCAATTTAAAATATTACTTCTAATATCTGTAGTCAAATAAAAAACATTATCCTTATGAAAATCTAATGGTGTTTTATTTTTGTAATGATTCAATAATTGTTCTTCTACTGTTCCATCATTATAAATATCTTCCCCGTTATAAAATTCTAAATTTAACTTTGCCATATGCAATTCACCCATTTCTATTTCTAATTTCTAAGTTCTTTATAAAAAGTATCCGACTCTTCAATATATAGTTTGAAGCAACAAAGAAAAATTCATAAATCTTTTTTATAGATTTTATCTTTTTTGATACGTTTTCATAAGATATTGTCCATAATCATTTTTCTTCATTAAATCAGCCCTTGCCAAAAGTTCCTCACTCGTAATCCATCCCTGTTTATAAGCAATTTGCTCAGGACAACTAATGATAGAATCTCTTAAATTTTGAAGTGTTTTGATTGTGTTACTAGCATCTAACAAACTATCTGTAAGTCCAGTATCAAACCAAGCATATCCTCCTCCAAGAAGCTCTGCTTTCAATTTCTCTTCTTCTAAATACATTCTGTTCAAATCTGTAATTTCATACTCTCCTCTCGGAGACTTCTCGATCCGCTTGGCTTTATCTACTACACTATTATCATAAAAATAAAGACCTGTAATCGCAAAATCACTTTTTGGATATAAAGGTTTCTCCTCTACCGACAAAACTCGATGATTAGAATCAACCTCCATAACTCCAAAACGTTCAGGATCTCTTACCTGATATCCAAAAATAGTAGCATACCCATCCTCAGCATTCTCACGAGCATTATTTAACTTTTTCACTAAATCATTTCCGTAAAAAATATTATCTCCCAACACCATAGCACAAGTATCAGTTCCGACAAAATCTGCACCTAACGTAAATGCTTGTGCCAATCCATCAGGAGATGGCTGAATCACATATTCTAAATTTAAACCAAATTGTTTTCCTGTTCCAAATAATCTTTGAAATCCTCTCTGATCCTGCTCTGTGGTAATTAATAAAATATCCTTAATTCCTGCTAACATCAAAGTAGAAAGTGGATAATAGATCATCGGTTTATCATAAATTGGGATCAATTGTTTACTAATCCCCTCTGTAATCGGATAAAGTCTTGTACCAGATCCTCCAGCTAAAATAATTCCCTTCATTTTGTACCTCTTTCTTTATCCCCTTTTATTCTTCATTTTCTCATATCCAAAATTAATACAAATACAGTTCTAAATTTCACATATGATCCTTCTATATTTAAGTATAAAGGAAAAACACAGATATCTCAAGAAATATAAGGTTTTTTTGTAAAAATTAATAAAAAAGAAACAATCTTTCTATTGTTTTTCTAAACTTCACAATGATTACAACTAAAATAGCATCAGTATATCCACTTCTTCATAGTATAACATCTCCCAAAAAAAGAAGAGGAAAACAAAAACTATAGAAGTTTTATCCAACTATTCTAAAATATTACAGCTTAATAAATTATGAAATAAAGAAAGAAACTATAATAATAATTTTAAACAAAAAAAATCATCCTAGTTTCTAGTTTTTACTAAAATTTATAGGATGATTACTTTCTTTAATAAACTATAATATATCCAATATATCTATTTCTTTGAAGTTTTTATCTTAACAGCTGCATTACTTTTTTCTGACTTTTTAGAATTTACTTCATCTAATGTCAATAACATCCCAAGCCTAGGAATTTGTGATCCTTTATAACTTGGAAGTACATCTGTAAGTCCTTCTATATCTATTACATATGGTAAATTAAAATACTCCACTGCACCTTTGGCAACAAACCCAGTAAATACTTCCTGATATCTTACTTCACCATCTATATCAATGGGTTCAAATATATATTTTTGAGTGGTTTTTTTATCTACAGGCCCCCATTCAGTAACCTCAGCAGAAACATGTTTAAATCTACCTACAACCAAATTATCTGCATCATATAGTTCTTTCATTACATAATTGCTAGGAAGAAAATCAAACGACTGCTTCACAATACCATTTTCAGGAGAAAGATTAGATTCTCCTTTTCTTGCCATTCTATCAAGAAATCTTTCCTTCCAACTTTTCTTAATATCATTCATCCCCAAAACCTCCACTAATAAATTTTATTTTTATTATAATATTATTTCCAAAACTTTTCAACTTCATAAAATTAGCCAGTAAAATCAAATACCTCATTTTTTTAAAATAAAATCGATATCAATATCATTTTTTTGACATAATCCTTCAATTTGCAATTTTATATCTTCTTCTGTAGTCACGCCATAAAGATTTAAAATAACATTTGAACTATATTCATCGAAATGTTCTATATATAAATCGCCAAAATATTTATGCCTTTTTTCCTCTCTGGCTTTAATCTCCGCTTGACTACTTCCCCTTGCTAATAAAGAAGAACGCCATTGTTCCAATTCATCATCACCATATCCACGATATATAAAATAAGGAACAACATTTCCAGAGTAATCATGAACCATCTGCAATAAATTGTCATAATTTGGACAAACGACAATCGGTGATTTCCCACTCTTCAAAGCTGCATCTAAATCTGATTTACGAATGCCATACCACATTCCTCTCTCTACACCCTCATAATAATAATCTAACTTTTTGATTTCATCAGCAGGAGTTGAAAAAATAGAAGAAATGGAGGTTTCTTCTCCATTTCTAGGATCACGTGAGATAAATCTTTTTACTACTTGAATAGACTTATATTGATTGGCAATAGATAAAACAAAGTCTTTTCCTGAACCACTATCTCCCACTAACAAAATAATTTTTTTCATCGAATGACTTCTTTTCCTCCCATATAAGGGCGAAGTGCTTCTGGAACATGGACTGATCCATCCTCATTTAAATTATTTTCTAAAAAGGCAATCAAAGCTCTAGTAGAAGCTAAAACAGTATTATTCAGTGTATGGGCATAATAATTCCCATTCTCTCCCTTAATACGAATTCCCAAACGTCTAGCTTGTGCATCCCCTAAAGTTGAACAAGAACCTACCTCAAAATATTTTTGTTGTCTAGGACTCCATGCTTCAACATCACAAGATTTT
>JAAWDC010000117.1 GCA_022793565.1 Bacilli bacterium | reverse complement strand
TATCGCTATTAGTAATGGGAAGAAGAAGAAAATAGCAATTTGGTAAAATAATGCTTTATAAATCATTTTTTCATCTGCTCCAATTCTTCTTAACATCTGGAATCTTTCTTTATTATCTGTACTCTCAGATAATTCTTTTAAAGCTAAGATTGCGGCACTACTCATTAAAAATATGATTCCTAAATATAGTCCAATAAAGGTTACCATCGCACCTAGCCCAATACTTAATTCATATAGAAGTAATTTTGTTGTAGCTGAAGTACTACTACTTTTTTGATATGGATGCTGCTCTAATTGATGAATTATTTTTTCAATTTCTTGTTTTTCCTCTTTAGACTCTTTGTTATAGTTGGCTAGTAAGATACTTTCATTTCTCATTGACTCATCTAATGCTTGATCTGGTACTACAAACAATCCTATATTCGTAGAATTACTTGAAATTTCAATGAAGCCATCCATACATTTCTGGTACTTTGGATAATACGTTTCTTCTTTTATTTTGATAGGGGTATTCTTTTTTAATCCTTCTTCACGAATTGGAATCCATCCATTATAATCTGCTACTAAAATGTATTCATTTTCTTCTAAAGAAAGCTCTTTTAACCCTAATAATTTGGCTGCTTTATTATAATCGCTTAATTTGATAAAGTCTTCTTTCGTATCATATCTTAGGAATGGATATTGCTTTTTGGCACTTTCATAGTAACTTCCTAAAGTATCTTTGATTAAAATTTTTGGATCATATGTATCAAATTCAACGATATCTGTTAAATACTTATCTATATCAAAATCCATTTTTTGTAAACTTTCTCTTAAAGATATTTTAGAGTCTTCGATCATATCCGTAGTATATCCCCAATGACTATTTATATACTCTGTCGTTAAATTTAGTTTCTTTGATAATTCT
Source organism: Bacilli bacterium (assembly GCA_022793565.1). Lineage (GTDB taxonomy): Bacteria > Bacillota_I > Bacilli_A > RF39 > UBA660 > Alloscybalousia. The sequence continues at coordinate 2,490 of JAAWDC010000117.1, read as the reverse complement.
ATATCAATTGGAGCTGATCTTTTTAAATTGGCTGTCATTGAATTCTTAATGGATAATCCTGAGGAAAGAACACAAATAGTAACAAATAGCATCAAACAAATAATGGTCATAGAAAATACGGTCGTGTTTACTTTACTACTTATTTGTCTTACGATAAAACTATTTAATCCCTTATAATAAGTGTTTTTCATACTAGTAACAATTTTGATTATTAGTCCTGATAAAGACCAGAAGAGAAAGAAAGTAGATACTATTCCTAGTGTAATTGGAATTAGGAGTTGTGTTACATTCTGTAGATTCGTTACTCCTCCAGTTACTAAATAGTAGGAATATCCTAATACGGTAGCAGAGATTCCAAAGAGAATTGTACAAAACAGAGGATTCTTAAGTTTGACCGTTTCGCTTTTTTTACTGGCATGTAATAAATCAATCAGTTTGCATTTACTAATGTTTACTGTATTAAAAATCATTACCAATAAATACATAATTCCAAAATAGAGTATCGTCTTAATGCAGGCACTAGATGAGAATACAAAAGTAAATTGGGTAAGATCTACCTCAAACATATTGGCAACTAAAATACTCATAAATTGAGATAATATTGTTCCAATTATGAGACCAACGGATAGAGATAGAATGCCAATCCATAGTGTTTCAAAGAATAAAATCATCGATATTTTTCTTTTACTCATTCCAAGGGTCAAATAAATCCCAAATTCCTTTTTTCTTCTCTTGATGAGAAATCTTGAAGCATAAATGATTAAAAAGCCTAAAATAAAAGCGACAAATACACTAACAGCAGATAGGGTCATCGTCATTAATTTTATGATATCTTTTGTCGATTCTGTTACATTTAACATTATAGTTTGACTATCTAGAGCATTGAATACATAAAAAATGGCAACACCAAGAATTAAAGTAAAAAAGTAGATGGCATAATCTTTAAAACTTTTTTTGATGTTTTTGAAAGACAAATTAAAGAGCATCGTTTAAATCTCCTCCAAGTAAAGTGACGACATCAATAATAGAATCAAAGAATTCTTTTCTAGTGGCATCTCCTCTATGAATTTCATTAAAAATTTTACCATCTTTTATGAAAATAACTCTAGTTGCATAACTTGCTGTGAAAGCATCATGAGTAACCATTAAAATTGTTGCTTTTATCGTTTCATTTAATTCATTGAATCTCTCTAATAGCATTCTGGCTGATTTAGAGTCTAAAGCCCCTGTCGGTTCATCTGCTAATACTAGCTTGGGATTTGTTATAATGGCTCTTGCAGATGCGACTCTTTGCTTTTGCCCCCCACTCATTTGATATGGATATTTTTCTAGAACATCCTTAATCCCTAATTGACCTGCTACTTTTTTGATTTTTTCTTCAATTTCTTTCGCTTTCATATTTTGGATTGATAACGAAAGTGCAATATTTTCATAGGCTGTTAGCGTATCTAATAGATTAAAATCTTGAAAGATGAAACCTAATTCTTCTCTACGAAATTTGTTTAAGGCGTTTCCCTTTAATTTCGTGATATCTTCTCCTCCTACAAAAATATGTCCCGAAGTCACCTTATCGATCGTTGATATTACATTTAAGAGTGTTGTTTTTCCTGATCCAGAAGAACCCATAATCGCAACAAACTCACCACGATCCACTTCGAAAGAAATGTTATTGATTGCTTTTGTTAAAGATGACCTGTTTCCATAATATTTTTCAATTTTATCAACTTTTAAAATATTTTCCATAGTTATTCCTCCCTTTTCTTCCATATCATAGCGAATTTATTTTTATTTGTCATTCGTTTTAGATTACAGAACCTTACAATTTTGTAAGGTTATTTTACTGGTGCATAGAATTGGTGTTTAGAAAACTCTATGGATACAATGGTATATTCTCCTTCTTCAGATTCAATTTTAATTTTATGCCCTAACTTTTCACATAGCTGTTTGGCAATAAATAATCCCATTCCAGTTGATTTTGTCATAATTCTTCCATTATATCCAGTAAATGATTTTTCAAATACTCTAGGGATATCATGTCTAGGAATACCTATTCCATTATCTTTTATAGTTAAAATAATTTTACTACTCGTTTCTTGGGCTGTAATTTTAATATAAGCGTTCTTATTCTTTTTATGGTATTTAATACTATTATTTATAATTTGATTTAAGATAAACTCTAGCCATTTGGCATCTGTACATACATTGAATTTCACATTTTCAACTTCTAGATTAATTTTGTTTTCTAGCAAATCATCTTTATTTTTCATGGCCACACTATTAATAGATCTGTTCAATGAAATTTCCTTAATCAGATAGTCTTTTTCAGCATTTTCTGAACGAACATAATATAGGACTTGTTCTACATACCCTTCAATTCTTTTTAATTGTTCTAAGGATTTTTTATCAACCTTATTTTTATGATTGTGCATCATTAAAACTAAAGAGGCAATGGGGACCTTAACTTCATGAATCCACATTTCAATATATTCT
>JAAWDC010000116.1 GCA_022793565.1 Bacilli bacterium | reverse complement strand
AGGAGGAATTGTATTATTCGTTAAAAGTGAAGAATTAAAGCGAAAGTTACAAGAAAATTGGGAAACTTTTGCTTTAAAAAGAAAATATGTGGCAGTTGTTTCTGGTGTTTTAGAAAAGAAAGAAGATCGTTTGGTTCATTATTTAAAGGAAAATACACAAAACCGTGTTTTTGTATCTAAAGATCATTCTGGGAAAGAAGCAATTACTAATTATAAAGTTTTGCGAGAGAATAGAAACAGTTTGTTAGAAATCGAAATTGAAACAGGAAGGAAAAACCAGATTCGAGTTCAACTTTCTGAAATTGGACATTCTATTATTGGGGATTCTAAATATGGAGTAAAGAGTGCGAAAAGGCTTTACTTAGAGGCGACCGAGTTAGTGATTCGAGATCCATTTACAGGAAAACCGCTCGCATTTGAAATTAGTACTCCGCGAGATTTTTTAAGACAACTGTAGTGTCTTTATTAGAAAATTAGTATATAGGATATGGAGGTAAATGAAATGAACTATTTAAAAAGTGAACTTCAAAAAATATTTGTTACATCTTTGGTTACATCGATTATTATGGCAGTAATTGGAGTTCTTCTATTATTGAAACCAGATTTCTTTTTGACAACTTTATCGACGATTGTTGGGATTATTATTTTAGTTCCAGGTATTATTTCTTTAGTGGATTATTTTAGGACAAAGTATATGCCTAATCTAGTGATAGGTGTTATTGCAGGTGTCTTAGGGTTGGTATTTATTTTTAACCCAAAAGTAATCTCTAGTATTTTACCTTTTGTTTTAGGAGTTTATTTTATTATTAATGGTCTTAGTCGATTACAATATGCTTTAGAAATGAGAAAGAATAAAGTTCCAGATTGTACACCTTCTTTGATTTCCTCTCTTTTAATTTTGGTATGTGGTGTTTTGTTAATTATTAATCCATTTGGAGGTGCGATGGCAATTACTCAGGTAATTGGTATCTTTATGATTATATATGCAGGTTTGGATTTTTATAATGCAATCACTACGAAGAAAAAGGTGAAAGCTTTTGTAAAGGAGATTAAAGAATGAATCTTTTCTTTTGGTATCCTAAATGTAGTACTTGTCAAAAGGCAAGGGCTTTTTTGGAAGAGAATAAAATATCTTATGAGGCAAGGGAAATTCAAGTATTACCACCTACTTTGGAAGAAATTAACCACTGGCTTCAAACTTATAAGATTGATCTTAAGCGATTATGGAATACGAGTGGAATTTTATATCGAGAGAAGAATTTGAAAGAGAATCTTTTATTGATGAGTGAGGATGAAAAGATATCTTTACTTGCTAGTAATGGAATGCTTGTCAAAAGACCAATACTGGTTGGAAAAGATTTTATTTTGATCGGTTTTCGAGAGAATGAATGGAGAGATCAGTTATGCCCAAAAAGCTAAGCAATGAGGAGAAATATAAATATGCCAAATACCGGGTTTTTTGTTGGTATATGATTGTTTTTACAGGAATTTTAACAATAGTACTTGCGATTTTGTCTTTGACGATTCAACTTTCTCCTGTATTTGCTATTATTAGTTTTATCTTAGAGACTATTTTTACAAAATTGAAAGAGAAGTTTAAAGAAGAAAAAGAATAATACCCTTTATTTTGAAAAGGTATCATTCTTTTTTTTATCTTCAAAAAATTCAGGGATAAAACTATTTTTTTGTGTTTCTCCTTCTTGAATAAAGGCATTTCTAATACCGAGATTCCATGCGAAGTCAATTATTTTATCATACTCTTGTTTTGTTAGGGTACGATTTAAATTTTGAAACTGGCAATTTCGAACAGGAGTGTATTGATTCATAATACTGATTATAATTTGATCAGAGTAGGTTTCGAAGAGATATTTTAAAATTCTTTTCGTATCTGAGGTTTCCCCAGGCAAGCATAGATGTCGGACTATGACACCTTTTTGTAATACTCCTTTAGAATCATAAATGGGTGTTCCTATTTGATTTATCATTTCTTTTAGACTTTCTATTGCATATTGTCGGTAATTTGGACTATGAGAGTATTTTTTTGCTAAGTCATTATTATAGTATTTAAAATCTGGGAGGTAAATGTCAATTATCCCTTTTAAGCTTTTTATTGTCTCTTTTTTTTCGTACCCACTACTATTATAAATAATTGGAATCGTTAATCCTTTTTTTCGTGCTTTTTGAATTCCTAAAATAATTTGGGGAACGTAGTGTGTTGGTGTTACTAAATTGATGTTATGTGCTCCCATTGTTTGTAGTTCTAAACAGATATTTGCAAATTCTTCGATTGTAATTTCATAACCGACATGTTCTTTGCTAATCTTATAATTTTGACAGAATACACATTGCATATTACAGTAACTAAAGAAAATCGTTCCTGATCCATTCTCTTTAGATATACATGGTTCTTCCCATTCGTGTAGTGAGTATCTTGCAATTTTTATTTTGTCAGATGCTTGGCAATATCCGTATTCCTTAGATCGGTTTATTCTACATTCTCTTGGGCATAAAGTACATTTTTTTAAAGTATCCGTCATAAAATTCACCGAGTATATTATACTATATTGTAGTTATAAAAATAATAATTTCCCTAAAATAGTTAAAAAATTATGAAGAAATTTTTTTCTTGATAGGAATTCTTCCACATAATCTATCTAAAGAGACATGAAAGTGTTTGGCTATCTGGTATGCAAAAGCAGTTAGAATTAAGGTTTCTCCATTTTCATAAGCACTGATTGTAGATTGGGTCGTATTTAATAATTTTGCTAGTTGATGTTGAAATAGACCATGTTCCATTCTAATGGTTTTTAAATTTCTTCCAATAGTATTTGGATCTAAAGTATAATTCTGTTTACAAGTTGCTCGTTCAAATGTGATTAATCCTGTTACATAATCCATAGAGTGATTGGTAATATTACAAAAGTTATTTAATTTTCGAATTGGGATTAATTCTAGTCCATTTTCCCATCTGGAGTATGTGGGCTGAGCTACGTTTAATAGTTTTGCAATTTTTTGTTGTGTTAGGTCTAAATCTTCACGAATATCTTGTAATCTTTGAAAGAGGGTAGTATTTGTATCAATCATATTATCACCTAGATCTATTTTCCCAATTTTCGATTCAATATGATTTTCTTATACGTAAATACGATTTTCATGTTATAATCTATGGAGGAAAGAAGGAATATAATGGATATCAAGGTAATCGAATTGTATTGTAAATATATCATAAAACCATTGGAAGAACGGAAAAATAAACTGGAACGGGAAGTTATGAATGCGAAGTTTTGGAATCGATCTTCTAAGGAGGAGGAATTGAATCAATTACAAGAATTATTAAATGAAAAGTTAGTGCGTTTATCAGAGTTAATGAATGAGGTCGATGGAGATTTGTAGTACTTGTTTTGCACATTTTTTTATGGTAGAATAATTTTGTTAAAGAAAGGAGTATTCAATATGGAAGAAAAAAAAGAAAAGGGATATATTATTGGTATCGTAGGTGCATTGATTGGTGGTTTTTTCGCATCATTACCTTGGATTTTAATGTATGTGTATGGTAATATGATTTTTTCTTTACTTGCTTTACCGATTGCATTAGGTGCTTGGAAGGGATATCAATTATTCAAAGGAAAACAAGATGGGAAATTGCCTTACATTGTTGCAGTAATTTCTGTACTAGTAATTACTCTTGCTACTTTGGTTATTATTCCAATGCTGTTAGGGGTAAAGAATGGGTATGAATTCTCTTTCGATATCTTAGACTTGTTATATCAATCTAGTGAGTTTAAAACAGCTATTTTTAAGGATTATGCCATTTCTATTTTGTTTACATTCTTAGGAATTGGTGGTATCTTAGGGCAAATCAAAGAATCTGTAGAAGAAAAGTAAGTTGTCTTACTTTTTTATTTGGTGTCAAAAAAGCTTTTCATCTATTATGAAAAGGAATATAATAATGTTTTAGGAGGGATGGTAGAATGTCAAAAGTTAAAAGAATAGTACCTTATGTTGCTGCAGCGGGAGCATTTATAGTGGGAATTTGTTTGATAAAGAAGAAAGTGTCTATAAAAAAAGTAACTGTTAATGATGTAGAACCTGAGGAGATCAAGGATTCAGAAATTAAGAGTTTGGAAGAGTGTGACAGACATTATATTAAATTACGATAAGGAAGCAACTAGAGTAGAATTATAAAATTTTATAGAAAGTTTTTTCTGCTTTTCAATTTGTTTTGCTTACTTGTTTCCTTTTGGAAAATATGATATGATGGTTCTATACTAATAAGGGAGTAGTTACACTGGGTTCAGTGATTACATGGCGTCATCACAAAAGAGAAATTCTTTTCGCTTTGTAATGTAATACGAGTTTGTATTATTAACAAGACTTTTAGTTCATGAGTACTAAGAGTCTTTTTTCTTGATAAAAAGGAGGATGGAAATGGAATATATATTATTGATTTTGGGGTTTGTTTTTTTAGTAAAGGGAGCGGATTTATTTGTAGAAGGAAGTTCCAATCTAGCAAAGTTTTTGAAAGTACCAACTTTGATTATTGGGCTTACAATTGTTGCCTTTGGTACAAGTGCTCCAGAAGCAGCGGTTAGTATTACTGCGGCTTTGAATGGAAATAATGCCATTTCTATTGGAAATGTTATAGGTTCTAATATTTGTAATTTGTTATTAGTACTAGGGGTTAGTGCTTTATATAATCCACTAAAGGCGACTAAAAAAGTGGTGGAAAGAGATTATCTTTTCTCTATTTTTGCATCTTGTATTTTATTGGTAATGGTAGCAGAAGAGTTTTTGATGGGGGAGAAGTTTTCACTACTTTCAAGGAGTGAAGGAATTATTTTATTGAGTTTATTGGGTGTTTATTTGTATTCTCTTTTAATTGATGCTTTTTCACAAAAGAAGAAATTAGAAATTGAGAAAAGAAAGTTTACATTTCGTGATTTAATATCAATTATTATTGGAATTGTTGGGATTTTAATTGGTGGAAATTTAGTAGTTAATTCTTCTGTTCAAATTGCAGAAGCTTATCATATTAGTGAAGAACTAATTGCACTTACAATCGTTGCGATTGGAACTTCTCTTCCAGAACTTGTAACTAGTGCGGTGGCTGCTAAAAAGGGGGAGACGGATATTGCGATTGGCAATGTAATCGGAAGTAATATTTTTAATATTTTCTTAATCTTGGGAGCTTCTGCGACAATTTTACCATTAACGATTGAGGTTAGTGCTTTAATAGATATTATTGTGATGACAAGTGCACAAATTCTTGTTTATTTGTTGATGCTTAAGAAAATGAGAATAGGATACAAAAAAGGAATTTTTATGCTATTGCTTTATTTTGGTTATATGGTGTATATTATAGGGAGATAATATATAATGGAGGGTTCTATGAAACAAGAAAACTGGCATAGTGTAGAAACTAAGGAAATATTAAAAAAGCTTAAGACAACAGAGAAAGGATTGACGAGAGAAGAGGTT
>JAAWDC010000115.1 GCA_022793565.1 Bacilli bacterium | reverse complement strand
TATTATGGATAGAATCACTATCTAAAATTTCGTTTCTTCTTCCATACATAATTTCTCTTTGATTATTCATAACATCATCATATTGAAGAAGTTGTTTACGAATATCAAAGTTATTTCCTTCTACACGTGCCTGAGCAGATGATAAAGCTTTAGTAAAAGTCTTACTGCGTATTGCTTGATTTTCATCAAACCCTAGGTTTTGCATCATTATCTTAATTCTATCAGTTCCAAAACGTACCATTAATTCATCTTCCATAGATACATAAAATTGTGTGTATCCAGGATCTCCCTGACGTCCAGAACGCCCACGCAACTGATTGTCAATACGTCTTGATTCATGACGTTCAGTACCAATCACGCAAAGTCCACCTAACTCACGAATCTCTTCACTTAACTTGATGTCTGTTCCACGCCCAGCCATATTGGTAGCAATTGTAACAGATTTCCCTAGTCCAATTTTTTCAATGATTTCTGCTTCGCGTGCATGGTTTTTAGCATTTAATACTTCATGTGGAATCTTCTTTTGTTTTAATAATCCACTTAACAACTCACTGGTTTCGATGGCAATTGTACCAACTAATACTGGCTGTCCTTTTTTATATCTTTCCTCAATTTCGTTCACGATTGCTCGATATTTTCCAGCCTTTGTTGAATACATTAAATCTGGATTGTCAATACGAGCGATTGGACGATTGGTAGGAATCTCAATTACATACATATTATATATGTTTCTAAATTCTTCTTCTTCTGTTTTAGCAGTACCTGTCATTCCAGATAATTTTTTATACATTCTGAATAAATTTTGGAAAGTAATCGTCGCAAGAGTTTTTGTCTCTTGATTAATTTTTACATTCTCTTTTGCCTCAATTGCTTGGTGCAATCCATCGCTGTAGGCACGCCCCTTCATTAGACGTCCTGTAAATTGATCAACGATAATTACTTCTCCATCTTGAACTACATAATCAACATCATTGTGCATAGAGTAATTGGCACGTAATGCTTGATTAATATAATGCACAAGCTCTGAGTTATCTAAACTATATAAATTCTCTAAATGAAAGCTTTTCTCAGCCTTTTTTACTCCTTCTTCTGATAAAGAAACATTCTTAGTTTTCTCATCATAGATATAATCATCTTCTTTTAGCGATTTCGCAAAACGATCTGCATCAATATACAAATTAGCACTTTTCATCTCTCCACCAGAAATAATTAATGGCGTTCTCGCTTCATCGATTAAGACAGAGTCAACCTCATCAATAATTGCATAATTTAAAGGTCTTTGCACTCTATCTTCTTTTCGAATTACCATATTATCTCTTAGATAATCGAATCCAATTTCATTATTGGTAGAATATAGAATGTCGCATGCATATTGCTCTTGTTTTTGACTTGGAGTTAAATCTCTTAAGTTTACACCTACAGTAAGACCTAAAAATTGATATACTTTTCCCATCCATTCTGCATCACGCCCTGCGAGGTATTCGTTTACCGTAATAACATGAACTCCTTCTCCTGTTAAAGCATTTAAATATGCTGGTAGAGTAGCTACTAAAGTCTTTCCTTCTCCAGTCTTCATCTCTGCAATATTTCCATAGTGGATTGCTAATGCTCCCAAAATCTGTACATAAAATGGCTTTAATCCAATTACTCTGGATGCTGCTTCTCTTGCTAAAGCAAAAGCTTCTACCAGAATATCCTCGAGAGTCTCTCCATTCTGTAATCTTTCTTTAAGTACTGCAGTTTTCTTAGGAAAATCACTGTCCTTTAGTTTTTGCATCTCCTCATCTAGTTCTTCAACTTTATCTGCTAAAGCAGTAAATTTTTTTAATTGTTTATATTCATGATCAAATAATTTCTTTAGAAATTCCATGCTATCATCTCCTGTATCTATATTATATCAATTATACCATTATAATTAAAGGATTTTTATATGAAAGATCCTTGTTTTTTCATTTCCGTAAAAAAAATAACCATATCATTTATGGTTACTAATTTAAGACTGCACTTTTCTCTTTTTCTTGCTTATAAATCTCATAATATTTCTTTATTTCTTCATGGCGGAATGGCCACTCTTTTTTTCTAACAGAATCAATCAAAGATGTCAGTTCCATATGTAGAATACGATCCAATTCTTTGGAGTAATTCATTTGATTTTTATGGTAGTTATATTCACCACGATCTAATACTTTAAATGATCCATCTGGAAACACACGTAAATCTAAATCATAATCAATATACTTTACTGCATTTTCATCAATTAGGAAGGGAGATGCAATATTACAATAAAATTGAATTCCCTCTTTTTTATATTGACCAATTACGTTAAACCATTTCTTTTTAAAAAAGAACATAATTGCTGGCTCTCTTGTTTTCCAGCTTCTTCCATCTGATTCTATGACTTTTGTTCTATCATTTCCAAATACTAGGTACTCTTCTCCTATTTCTAGTAAGACTGCTTCTTCCCATATTTTATGAATTCGTCCATCGTGTTTATAACAATGAATTACATAATGGCCTCCTACTTTTATTTTTTTCATACGACTTCCTCTTTCCTTGCTAGTATTATACTATGTAATCGCACTTTTGTAAAATGCTATCTGTTTGGTAAATACTGTCAGTGTATGATTTTTTCGTCTAAATATTGTAGGGCAAAAACTCTCATTTCCTCCATTTTTGTTTTAGTATCATTTGACTGGTAAGTAAATCTATCTATCAGTTTATTTATATAATCTTTTTCTTTTATGTACTCTAAACTTGGCTTAAAGTTGAAATCATATATAAATGCGATATAGGAAATCCACATATCTATTCCTGTCTTTCTGTCTTTACTAAGGATTGTCTTTTTTGCCATAAAATCTTGATAAATGTGATCACTAACTAGAGAGTGCTCTATTTCTTCTTTTGTGATATTGGCCATCGTATAAATATCTTCTGTTTCTTTTACCCTAAAACTATCTAGTTTATCGGCATCTCGTATTAGCTTGCTATGAAGAATTTGTTTTTCATTCAGTTTTCCTTCTTCAAACTTGTATTTACTATGATTAGCAATAGCGACTCTAATGATAGAATCATATTTTTCAGTTTCTATGAACTCTCGAATCATGTTGTTTTCAAATAGAATTTTTACTCCAAGAGCGGCGTGGTCTAAATTTTTTATATCTTCTCTGAAACTACCAAATTTTATCGCTTGTTCAAATCGTCCAATATCATGAAGAAGAGCAATTATTTGTGAAAGTTCTTTATCTTCTTCAGATAGATTTAGTTTATTACCTAAATATTCTGCCATTTTTACTACATTATAAGTATGAGTTACTTTATGTCTTATTTTTTCATTATTCATATCAAAGTTTTCACTTATAAATTGATCGAATCTTCTTTTTGCCTGATTATACACTTTTATCAC
>JAAWDC010000114.1 GCA_022793565.1 Bacilli bacterium | reverse complement strand
CAAAGCTTGTAGTTGCATTTTTTAAGCTTAAGGATTTTAGCTTACTATTGTGTGGTTTAGTAACATTTAATGTATAAATTGTTTGTTTTTGTCCATCTTCAGATATTACAATGATTTCAAAGTGATTCACACCACTATTAATCGTTAAATTGGGTGGGAAATAAACTTGTTGTCCCATTCTTCCTTTGATGGCATCCACATCTAAAGTGGTTGTATTATAAGGAACATCGATATTATAGACAAGTTTTGTTGGTTCAAAGTCTTCTAAACTATTCCCCCCTATTTTTATATCTTTTAAATATTGATACCCAGAAGCTGCTCTTGTTAGATTGATTTTGTATATTAAAACGTTTCCCGATTCTGAAGTACTTGTTAAAATAACGCTTGTTACTCCAACAGGGAGTGTATATGAATTATTTCCAACGATTGTCGTTAAAGCATTCATTGGACTTGAAGTAATTGTTACTTCTGAATTTTCAGGATCTATTGCGAAATTATAAATATAAGTATCTGGATCAAACACATCTGAAAAATTGGTTCCTGAAATATTGACCTCTTTGATTCTTGCATCTGTATTATGAATCTCTAATATAGAAATTTTAGCTGCTCCAGATCCACTTTTGGCAGCATTACTTGTCGGTGTACTACTTACACTTGTTGTACTAACTGTATAGGTAGATGCAGTTGAAGAGGCAGAGCATGAGTAGCAGTACATAGCTTTTGTAACACCATTTCTAGAAAGAAGTCGACTATTTCCAATGTAGGAAGATCCTCCATTTCCACCATGAGCCATTCCGCTTCCTCCACCGAACCAACCAGAACCACCTCCGGATTGCCAGTTCGTTCCGCCATGTCCATATCCAAACCCTCCACGAAGGCTTCTATAATCTCCACCACATCCATTACTAGATCCTGCACCCGTTTGTGTCGCTGCTGATCCTTTAATCAATGTTCTTCCAGAGCAAGTACCATTTGGTGCGACACCACCACTGATTCCTCCTCCTTCTCCACCGATTGAATTGAAAGAAGGATAATAGTATCCTCCTCCTCCTCCGGCTGAGACGATCAATACTTCGCTATGATATGAATTTAATGAAGATAGCAACCCACTTCTTGTAGCAATGTGAGTAGCTCCTCCTCCTCCTCCAGCTTTATCATTTCCGGATTGGGTTCTAGCAGATCCACCACCATTATATCCACCACCAATAGAACTATTACTAGCAACTCCTGGCTGTCCTCCTGTTACTATATATAACGTATCATTTTTATTTAAAAAAACAACACCTGTAGCGTATGCTCCATATCCACCTCTATAACTTCCATAACTTCCTCCTTGTGCTCCCCAGGTTTCTAATCGATAATACCCCGTTACTGGTGCTGTAAATGTTTGAATAGAATTTTTATATCCATAGGAATATGTATCTCCAACAGATACAGCCTTCGCATTTAAAGGCATAATAAAAAGAACCATTAATAGCATTATAAAAATAGATTTCAATGTAAGTATTTTTTTGTTTCTATAATTCATATTACTACCCACTTCAAATTTCTTACTCTCTTATTCTATAGATAATTATACTACTCTTTTTTAATAAAATCTATGGTTTTTTAATAATTCATCTAATTTTAAACTGTGGATATTTTTTTATATTTAAATACTTTGTTTTTTTGTTCTATATATTGAAGACTTTATGTTTTTGACATAAAAAAATAGGTCAAATATTTTTCATTTCACCTATTTTTTTCTCTATTCTTCTTCAAAACCGCAAACTAATGTCACTTCTAATTTATAGTCTTTTTGTCCATACGGTGCTTGTGGATAGATAGCAACTTGTGTTTGTTTTTTATCGCATTCTTTTTTTGTTTTCTCATTTTTGAATTGTTCTAAAATAACTTTACTATCTTCTTTTCCACAACGAGACAAATTATCTAAATCCACTTTGATTCCTATGGTTTCGAATTTTTTTAAATCATTAGGATCGGCCTGCTTGAAATAATTATTTTCATAAAAATCAGCTGCCATTGTTTCTAATTTTTCTGTAAACTCTTGTTTTTGTGACCCAGTCTTCTTCGCAAATGGATTTATAATGATTATTAATAAAATAATTAATCCTATTGCCGCTAGAATGCCAACTGTAATCCATACTGCTTTTTTGTTTAATCTTAACTTCTTCATACTATCCCTACCTACTATATTTATTATAGCATATTCATCCAAGAAAACAAGCACTTAAATTATTTATCCTTTATCGTTCTTATCCGTTTATCCTTCATATATTTTTATTCGTTAACGATATAATCTAATTCTATTTAAAGAGGCTTTTTATCAATAAAAAGGAATTCCAATTGTGGAATTCCATTTTTATTCAAATATACTTCTAATCATTTCAAAAATATCTGTAATTACTTTTTGAATTCGTCCTAAAAGTGTTGTTGTTTTTTTCTTAGAGGAAGTTTTTTCTACTACTTCTTTCGTAGTTATTTTCTCTTTTTTTTGTTCTAAAGACTCTTCTTTGTCTTTTTCATTCTCGTTTGATACTTGATGATTTTCTTTTGCTTCTTCTTTTTCATTTCCTGTTTTGTTTTGGGGATATTCTGTTTTGTTATTTTTTTGTTCTTTTTTATTTTCAGTTATTATTTCATTTTTTAAAGTTGATTCTTGATCACCCTTCACTACTTCTTCTGATGGTTTGTCTATTGGTTCTTTTTCTACTGGGGATTCTATCACTGAATCATCTTCTGTCTTTTTTATAATGTGTATTTTAACTTCTTTTACACTTACGTCTAAATAATCATCCCGATCTGTTAATCTGGCATCCTCTAGTGTAATCGATGTTATTCCTTCTGTTTTGGCACGAAAGGTAAATCTATATATCGTGGTAGGTCCTTGAATCCCATTTTGCATTGTGAAATCTACACCTGCAATTTTATAGTTTTGTTCATTGATTTGAAATCTATAGGGTGCTTCTATTTCCTCAGCTGAAATGTATTCTATTCTAGTAGGATCAAACGATATAATCCCACCCATACTAACAATACCATCTTCTGTATCTTTTACTTCTGTCACACTAAGATCAACTGTGAAGATCTCATCTATTAAAATTTCACTTTTTGAAGAGAATTCTACTTTTGCAGTTCCTAGTGCTTGTACTGGAGTTGCTATTAATAGTAATCCTATCGCAATTATACTTGCTATCCACTTATTTTTCATTATAGTCCCCCTAATTTGTGCCATGCTCTTTTTTGTGTAGATGTGGCTTGTATTATACCATAGAACTCTCTTTGGGTCAATATTTTTTTCTAGAGTGTACAAAGACTTAGAAATTAAAAAAAATCTCCTCTAGTGAAAGTCTTTAAACTAACCTAGATGAGATTTTTTATATAACGATCTTTTTATAATATAAATTTTTAATCATTTGCTTCTTTAGATATTTCTTCGATAGACTTCTCATTTGCGTGTAATAGAGCCCCACTGGTCCAAGTGGATGTTAACCCAAAATCGATATAAATTAATTGACCTGACATATAAGAGCAAATATTGCTACCTATTACTACTAAAGGATGTCCCATTTCCTCTGGTTTCGCTGCATACCCATTCCAACTTTTTAGGAAAATATTAGAAATCATCTCTTCTCCTTCTTTAACATCCCCTTTTGGGCTCGTTGCTTTATTAAAGTCTTCTGTTAATCCAGTGATTGTATCTCCTGGATTAATTGCATTTAATCTAATTCGACGATCGATAAATTCTTTAGACATACATTTATATGTTACATAGGATTCTAGACATTGCTTTGCAAATACATAGGCACTTTGAATTAGATCTGGGTGTTCTTCATACCATTGCATCGCATCTTCCCAAGTGGGCAAATTGATTAACTCCACTGCCTTTTCATATACTTGTTGCCAGCCAAATCCTCCAACAGAGGAGATAAAAGTTACTGATCCGTGATCACTTATACGTTCTAGTAATTGCTCTACCATATATTTTTGACCATAAAAATTTACTTTTTGAACCAACATTTCTCTTCCTGGAAAATAGGCAATGCCATGGCATAAGAAAAGAGCAACGATTTTTTCTGGTAGTTCTTCAACTACTTTATCTATTTCTTCCTTTTTACTTAAGTCTGCCTGATAGCTTTTCGTTACAGGCAACTCTATTTTGTTTATATCAATCGCATAAACATTGGCACCCAACTCTAATAATAATTTTGTTGCTGCCATACTCATTCCAGAAGCTGCTCCTGTAATTACTACATTCTTTCCTTCGTATCCAAATAATTTCTTTAAATCCATAATATCCTCCTTTTATTATCTATGGTTATATAGTGTCACATTTTAAATTTTTTTATGATTGTTTCTTTGTGTTTTTTACTTATTTACTTTTCCTTCCATAAAGTATTATAAGAATACGTTTAAATAATGATCTAAAATTTCTTGCATAACCTTTGGGGTATTCTCTAAATACACGTTAATTTGTTCTTCATTAGATTTTATTTTATCCGATAATCTTTCATCTGTTGGAAAATCAGAAATTCCCTTTATGATGATACATTCTACATTGTTTTTCTTACATATATAGGCAATAGCTCCTGCTTCTGTATCCGCTATTGTAATGTGATTTTCCTTTAATTCTAGATAATCTTTCCACATTACTACTGCTTTATCTGCTGTTCCTATTATCCCTGTTTTCCCACTGAAATTATACTTTGATAAATCAATATCAACAATGAAAGATTGTTTTAAAAGGGGCTCTATTTCTTTTACTGTACAATCATATTGTACAGCTTGATTTGGTACTATGATATCTAGGTTTTTGTATTGAGGATCAATCCCAGCACTTGTTCCTATAACAATTACCTTTTTTAAATCAAATTTTGTAATCATATATTGATTAGCACCAATTCCATTTACTTTTCTAACACCAGTACTGTAAAAAATTACTTTTTTACCATCGATTGTTTCTATAAAATAATCTCCATATATATACGGGGTACATTCAGCTGTACTTTTTTTATAGTATTCTAACGTTTTTTCCCATTCCCATTTTGTGGCAACACTAATCCCAATCATTTGATTCCTCCTAATTATATATAACATATATATCATATTCTGAAATTCCTGGCAACTCAGGCTTTTTTTCATAGGAAAAGAAGTCATTCTGACTTCTTATTTAAAACTCTTTCTTTATATAAATATGCTCTGATATTTTATAAGAGATCCATAAAACTGTTACCATAACTATTGGTATTATCATTATCCAGTAATTGTTAAGTATCGTGATTACGTTTTCGGGAACGGAATTTGAAATGCCATTTTTCATCAGGACGGATGCAATGATAGAGATTGCGAAAATTCCTACAAATATAGCGATCCTACCTTTTTCAACTCCATACTTATAGATGAATGGATAAGAAACTGATTGAAACAAGATTACACCTACTCCACATCCTACAGTAGAAGATAGTATTCCTTCTACTTCTATGTGATTTTTTGTTAATTCTATTATTATAGACATTAGGAAAGTTAATATCAAAGATGATAAAGCAATTATAAGAGTTGATATATACTTTGATCTTACTGCATTCCTTTTCCCCTTTGGCAAAGTGGAAATGTAGGCATCACTTTTATTATACTCATCATAACTAAATGTTGTCATCATTGTCATTATACTAATTAAGGCTGGGACAAATACGAGATTCCCATTCCCATTGAT
>JAAWDC010000113.1 GCA_022793565.1 Bacilli bacterium | reverse complement strand
TTATTATTTCTATTGCAGATCATCCTTTAGCTGAAGCTTTTTTTAGAGTTTATGATGCTAATATTAAGAGATTAGTTAAAGCTAGTATGATTTTCGACAATCCTCAAAGTGGTCGACAAAATTTAATTGATTTACTATTTTTATTAAAAATTACTGGTGCTTTAGAGGATGACCCTATTATAAAACAACGGGCAAGTACCTTTATTACGGAAAAAATGTTTGCAGAGAAACTTCCAAATGGGGAAAAAAATATGGCAAGAATTGTTGGAGATGATATTCACCGTGTCTTCAATTTTCCACAAATACATCCTGATTTTGATCCTGAATTTACCCAATTCTTTTTAGAAAACTTTTGTGATTTAATAGAACAAGAAAAACTTCGCTCAGGGACTATTCAAAGAATCTATCTAAATTTTAAGGAGATTTCAAAGACTTGTACATCAGATAGAGGTGAGCAACGTAGACTTAAAGTAACACTTCAAAAGGCACTTCTGTACCTTGATTCTAATAAATTCGACGGGGTTACGCAAGAAAACAGGGAATTAGCAAATTCTCTTGGAAAATGGTACGATTCTAATAAATGTTGGCTAACTGCACTTTATATCTATCAGGAATCCTTGAATGCTCCTAGAAATATTTTTACTAAGATAGAATTAGATGAGGATGGTGTTCCTATTTATGACTATGATCCAAGTCAAGATTTACGAGAAGAGATAAACGAAAACTATTCTTATGAATGGTTACCAAAGCAAGACTATGATAATTTGATTTTAGGAAAGTATTGTAGTTGTTGTGCTCATGTTAACGGTGCAGGACAAGGAATTATGCGATCAAGTATGATTTTAGATAATTGTCAAAATCTAGTAATTCGAGATTCTACAGGAGAGATTATTGCAAAATCCACAATTTATGTAAATAGGGAGATAGGATATGGTGTATGCAATAATGTCGAAGTATCTTTAAACTATCGAGAAGCTGTATATAAGAAAAAAATCTATAAGGCATTTTTAAGGGGAATTCAAGCTTTTATGGAAACATATAATCAAAATAATTCAATTCCTTTGTCTGATATTTCTATCGGTCTTAGTAGAAATGCAATCATAGAGTACTTAGATGATATCAATTATCCTTTCATTCCTGTTCACCCTACTATTTCTTATGCTCAGTATTCTTTAGATAGTAATTTTGCTTATAATGGAGATTGTCATGCAAAGCAAAAAGTATTATTGTGGGGGAAAAATGGATGTCGTTAGAAATGTATTATGATCCAAAATTAAAGTTTTTACAACTTCCTGAGGGAACAACTCATATCGATGAAAAGCAATTTCAAAATTTCGTTCAGTTAGAGGAAGTTATAATTCCTGATTCTGTCATAGAAATTGGAAACTATGCCTTTTCTGGATGTCATAATTTAAAGCGAGTAACTCTTTCAAAGAATCTTAAATGTCTTCATTCTTTTGCCTTTTCTGGTTGTACCTCTTTAGAGGAAATTACCATTCCTGAATCTCTTTGTTATATTGCCCATGGAGTCTTCTTAGATTGTACTAGTTTAAAAGCATTCCATGGACATGATCAAATTACTTATATTGACGACTTTGCTTTTTATAATTGCATTGAACTTGAAGATTTTTCACTTTCTAAAAGCCTAGAATCTTTAGGAATTAAAGCCCTTTTTGGATGTAGTAATATTCAAGAATTATATATTCCTAAAACTCTTGAGTCTATTGAATTAGATGCTTTGGCTTTAATGACTTCTCTTTCTAAAATTACGGTAGATTCGGACAATGAAATGTATATGAGTCTTGATGATATTGCTTTGATTCAAAAAAATGATGGATTCCTTTTTCAATATGCTGTAAATAATCCTCGAGAATCCTTCCAAGTGAACTCTTATCCTTTGCCCCTTGGCTATAATCAAACAATCTATAATATTGGTTCTTATGCTTTTGCAGGAGCTAAATATCTTACAGAATTATCACTTAATTCTGAAATAGAAAGCATTGGGGAAAACGCCTTTTTGAATTGTCCTAATTTAAAAAAATTGCAATTTTCTTTTTCTCCTTATGGAAAAGTATTATTGTTTCATACTTTTGAATCAGAGCAACATTCCCCTTTTCCTTTTGAAAGAATTATTATAGAAGAAGGCGTTACTACAATTAGTGATGATACTCAAATAATTTTTGAAAACGCAACCCATGTCAGCCTTCCTGACACTTTAGAGAATATTGGTGGTCATGTCTTTCTAGCTTCCCAAAAATTAAAAGACTTAAAAATTCCTGCAAATATAAAGATGATTCAGCCAGATACTTTTCATCCTAATATCAAACTACATTTTAACGATTTTGGGGAGATCAAAGCTAGTATGTTTCATATGTTAGAAACTAGAAATTCGGAGATTTTTTCTGAAGATATTACAGCACATAACAACATCACTATTTTTTCTTTGAAAGATGGTACCTATCATGTAAAAATTGATGACTTTGACATCATTGAAATTACGAGGGATGAAATTAGAAATATGTCCCAGAATTCTAATTTATTAGAAAATGACCCAGAGCGTTTTACTTGCTATTTGTATAATCTTTTATCTATAAATGTAGATAATAATCGGTTGATTCGAAGTGTATTTTCTGATCCCAACCTGATAGAGACTTTTAACACCTTTCTTACCGATATGGATTATGTGAGGGAGCTTGCTGAAAAAAAATTAAATAGGTCCATTAGAAAATTAATATCCCTTCATTCTTTAAATGATGAATTCTTATTAAATGGAATGCTTATGTGTAACCTTCGAAAAAAAGAAATTTTAAATATTATTCAAAACTTATCTCCTTCTTTAAAGAAACTTTTTAAGTTCAATGACTTTTTTAATCATGAAAAAATAGTATCCAGCGGGCAATTTCCAAATGTTTATAAAGTTACTGGTTATTGCAATCTCTTAGAAAAATACCAACGCTTTGACAGGTTTCTTTACCACCCTAAATTTTATTCCCATTTAACAACGGAAGAACAGGAACTCATTTTAAAATACTATGATGCAAACTTAAAGCGTTTTCTTATTCATAGTATGGTTTTAGAAACTAATGATGATTATGAAGCTAATATTCATGATTTATTAAAACTAGGAAGTATTCTTGGTGTATTTAGTGATCATCCAATTATACGTCAAAGAATGACTACCTTTATTACAGAAAAAATATTTAATGAATTTTTACCAGATGGTAGTTCTAATCCATATAGAATTGTTGGAGATCGTATTCATAATGTATTTGAATCCCTTCATCCAAGAGAGACTATTGATGAGGAGTTTCTATTATTCTTTATGGAGAACTTTAAAAAATTAATTACTTCAGAACATTCGATACCTGGATTCATTTCTCGCATATATAATAATTTTTTAGATATTTCTCGGTGTTCTTTATCGGATCAAGGAAGTCAGAGACATTTAAAAGTCACAATTGAAAAATGTGAAAACTACCTTTTAAAGCAATGTTTTCTTGGTTTTACAGAGGAGAACAAGGAGCTGGCACAACTCCTCAAAAAATATTATTCAAATAAATATGTACTAGAAGTAGCAGTTCATATTTTAAATGAGGCTAATGAAGCTTCAAGGAATATTTTTGCTAAGTGGACTAAACGTTCTGATGGGAAAGTTGTTTATGATTGCTCTAAAGAGGGAGATTTAAAGGGTGCCATAGGTGGAGACTTTTGTTACGAGTGGCTACCAAAACAATCCGTTGACAACTTAATTCTTGGTAAATTCTGTAATTGTTGTGCTCATATTACAGGTCAGGGCGCTGGAATTATGAAGGCTAGTATGATTCTAGATAATTGTCAAAATTTAGTTATACGAGATTCGAATGGTATCATTATTGCTAAGATGACGCTTTGGATTAACAAAGAAGAGCAAAATGCTGTTTTTAATACTGCAGAAGTCAGTGAATCTATTCAAGATCCAGTGCAATATGAAAAAATTTATGTAGCTTTTATGAGTGGTATGAATGCTTTTCTCAATGAATATAATCGAAATAATCCTCAAAAGCCACTTCAAAGTATTTCTATTGGAACAAATCGAAACAAGTTGAAAGATTATCTTGAGAAAGATGGATACCAAGAAAACGTATTATTCCCCTCTCCTGATTATTCATCTTATAGTTATTTTATTGGGGATCAAAAAACAGGATTATATTGTGGTGATTCCTCTAAACAACAAATTTTATTATTTAGGAATTGATTTATAAATATAAAAAAGATCTAAAACTTCAAATTAGATCTTTTTTAGTGTGCTTGGATCTGTTTCCATTCTAAAACTTTTTCTTTGTATTTTACTATTTCTTTATATCTTTCTAATTCAGGTTTCAGGAATTTATAATATGGATTTTTCTCGAGAGAATTCTCTATTTGAGAAACTATTGGGAGGAATAAAAGGGAGTCATCAAGTTCTGATAAGGAAAAATTATTTTCATCTCTAGTAGAAATCGATTGGATTACTCTTCTAGGAATTTCTCGATGAACTTTAGGCCTTTCTAATCGATAATATATTCCCTTTTCTATTTTTCTCATAGAGAATGTATCATAAACCCAGATCTTTCTTTTCTTCTCTACTTCTATCCAAGAGTTGTAATCTAATTTTTCAGACATTCGACAGTTACTCATCATTTTTGTAGAATCTGTATCTCCATGGAGAATGGTATACTCTTGTTCTTCAAAAACATAGCTTAAGATTTCTATTTTCGTACCTATTGTTTCAGAGGTTGTTGAAAAGGCATATAAGTATAATAGTCCAGATAGCCCTCCATAATAAGTTCTTCTTAATCTTGTTAAGACTTCTGGATCAAAAGGTTGAATTAAACCTATTTCTCTAGCATCTTCAAATACTTTTCGCTTTTCGGGATCTTTTTTAATATTTTCATAAAATAAATCCTTTTCCATAGAATTCCCCCTAAAAATTATGGTTTATTATATCACTATTTTAAGAATATTTCTATTTAAATTATAGAATTTTTGTCAAATACGCAAGATTATGTTATTATAAAAGAACCATACGAAATACCCTTCACTTAGATTGCTCAATCATTGACTTTTGGATATTATGGAATTTTCATATACTTTAGAAAGGAGGCATTTCATTACATGGCAATTACTAATATTGAAATTTGTCCAGAGTGGTTTTATCATGCAATTACTCCAGTAAAGTTTAGTAAAATCATTCATTGTGGTGAAATTCAATCAAAAAGACTAATGACCCCAGAGGAAAAAATTACCGTTTCTAATATAAATACATCTAACGGTTTATATTATATTTCACTCGCTAAAAATGAAAAATGCTCTATCTACGATAGCAGTTATCTACATTTTATAAAAAATCGTTTTGCCCTTATTTTAAATGTACCTCATGCAAAAAAAGCCCATTACATTACTAATTTTACTTTTTACTCTATGACACATATGCTTCGTACTTTAGATTTTCCAATTCGTTTTTCTCCTTGGAAAGATGAGTATCAAGCAAAGGGCGTTATTCCGCTTAGACAATTCGTTGGCATCAAGATTCCTGCTAACTCAAGTGAATTAGCTAGAGAACGAGGTGTACAGCAAATTGATTCTATTATTCAAGTTATGGAAGATAATCAAACTTACTTACCCTTTTTTGATCTAGGCAAACAAAAAAAGATTGATGCCTTTGATATTAAAGAATACATTAAGAATCGATAATGTCTAAGGATATTTATAGATAGTTTTACTATTTTCTATTGAATCAATGCCGTAGTAAATATTTTCTAATTAGAAGTCTCTAGACTTCTCTTTTTATTGAATTTATAAATCTCTTTACTTTTCTTCTATTATATGGAAATAAAAAAATCGTCAATACTTGACGATTTTTATTATCGAATGGTAGTCTGTACGGGATTCGGACCCGTGAATGTCACCTTGAGAGGGTGATGTGTTAAGCCCCTTCACCAACAGACCGTTTAAATGTCACTCATCGAAGACATTTAAATCTTACCATAAAACAGTTTTTTTGACAACACTTTTTCCTAAATAACTACATAATTCGCAAGAAATTAACTTTTTGAATCAATAAAAACGTACTCTAGTCTAGATCCAAGACGACTTACCAATTCATTTGTAATCGTCCCTGATCGAGTCGCAATTTCCTCCGCACTAATCTCTTTCTCTTGTCCAAGCAAAGTAACAATATCTCCCGGCTGAACAGTATCAATTTCAGATATATCAATCATCAGTTGATCCATACAGATTCTACCGATAATCGGAGCATACTTCTCTCCAATTAGGACCTTCATACCACTTCCAGATAGATTTCTTGGATATCCATCCGCATATCCAATAGAAACAGAAGCGATTTTTTTCTTACTTTTTGCCTGATATGTTCTTCCATAACTTACATAGTCATTTTCTTCTAACTCTTTTATCGTAGTAATTCTAGCTTTTAAGGACAATACTGGTTTTAAATTAAGATTTTTTCTCGTTATTATCCCCTTTTCACTATGTATTCCATACATAATGATTCCAGGTCTAATAAGATCATATTCTAGTTCTGGATAATTTAAAATGCCATAACTACTTTGCATGTGAGTCTTTCCAACATTAATTTTAGAAGATTTTAATTCGCGGATCACTTGATCAAATTTTTCTATCTGATCATAACTAAATTGTACATCTTCTGTGGTAGGGCTATCGGCTGCGCAAAAGTGAGTAAAAATTCCTAGAACTTCTATGTTAGATTGATGATATACTTCTTTAATTGATTCTATATTTTTAAAATCAAATCCTATTCTATTCATACCTGTGTTTACCTTGATATGTGCCTTTATTTTTTGGGGAAGCACTAATCTTGAAATCTGTTTTGCATAGTCATAATCAACTATTGTTTGGATTAAATCATATTCTATTACATAATGTAGTTGGTTGATTCCTGTGTAGCCAAGAATCAATATGTTTCCAGAAATCCCATTTTCTCTAAGCTCAATTCCTTCTGATAAAGTAGCAACTGCAAAATCAGTAATTCCAATATCACTTAATTTTTTAGCAACCTCTACTCCTCCATGTCCATAGGCGTTTGCTTTTACAATAGCCATAATTTTATTATTAGGACAAAGTTTCTTTATTTCTTCAATATTATGTTTTAGATAATCTAGGTTAATCTCTATCCAAGCTCTTTCTAAAATTAGATCTTTAGGTATTTTTCTTGTCATGATATATCTTCTCCATTCCTTTTTCAAATATATAAATGGTACTAAGTGTAATTAGAATTACTAGAATATAATTGATTAAGTGGGGCTGGATTAACCAACTTTCCAGTTTAGTAATTTTGGCAATTAGACGAAGTACTACAATTGAAAATGGGTGTAAAATGTAAAGCCATGTAGCCCAGTTTCTAATTTTTATATTTTCTCTTTTTTCGTTGTTACTCATCATCCATGAAAATAGGAAATAAGCCGCTGGAATTAAAAACAAGTACATACTGGTATGCTTTGGCATAGAAAAATGGTATAGTACCATCCCCTCTATTCCCATCATTATCCAAAACCCAAGGAAATAAAAACTATTTCTTTTTATTTCTTTTCTTTTTCTGTTTGAAACTATATACCCTATCATTAGAAAGATCGGGGCATAGAACCAGGCCCCCCTCATTGGTCAGCAGCAGCAGTCCCTCCGT
>JAAWDC010000112.1 GCA_022793565.1 Bacilli bacterium | reverse complement strand
TATTTTGCATCTGCGTTTCTTGATTTTCTAAACGAATAATATTGCCATCAAAAAATTGAATTTCTAAATAGCTATTTATTATTTCTTTTTTTGATTCTCCTACAAAGACGGTTATTTTAGGTGCAACTAATAGATATTTGTTCTCATCGATCTTCATAAAGAAGCTAGAAAATTTTAGTTGATTATTTAAATTTTGGGCAATATAGTGTTGATTTTCTTTTTTTAATCTAGAACCCACATAAAAATTATAATATTTAATGACTTTTGCATCTAACTGTTCTAAATCCAAAATGGCCGTTTTATCTAAAGTCGAAATTGATCCATCTAGATAGTGTACAAATGAATTCGGAGCAATTGTTACTTCTTCGGCATCTGTATTTTTGAAATTATAGTTGTTGTCATAATTTTTTTTGTATTTTGTTCCTCCAGAAAAGTAGTATTTTGTTGTTTGAACATTGCCAGTTTCAACATTTGCCTTTCCTATAATATATCCATCTGCAACAAACGCTTGATATTTGGATTGATTCACTTTAATTCCAAAATAGAAAATCATTATAATCATCAAAACTACTGAACTGGCTACAAATATTATTTTTTTCATTTTATCACCTGTTTTCATTCTGCTTTCTGTTCTTAACTTTTAGCACCTATGATAAATAAATTTTGATGTTTATTTCGACTGCATTCATTGTAATTTATAAACATTTTTGTTTATTTATAAAAAGGATGAGAAAGTATAAATACTTACGAAAAAAGACCTTTTTTTATTTTGGTCTACTAGAATAAATTCCTATTGCTTATATTCATTTGACACTTTTTTTACAATTGACATTATTGACCCGTATTTTCTACTTTCCCTATGATATATAGTATATCCTGTTTGACAGTTTTTTGCAATACAGAAAGTTATATCTAAAGATACTTCTTTTCTCTTTTTCTTACTTTTTCAAGTCCTATCTTCTTTCATAATAAAAAGAACTTTTGCCTATAGCTTTCGTTCTTTTTTTATCTTTGAATACGATTGTTTTTTAGTCCACTTTTATAATAAAATCTTCTGTTGTTCCAATATTATTAAATTCCATTGTAGCTGTATACGTTGAAATAGTTCCTGTAAGAAATGAATAAAAATTAGAATAGTCAATGTCTAAACGTTCAATTGTATTATTATTTCTTGTCATTATTACACTGTTATAAGTCTCAGTAGGTACTGCTTGGGTAGATTCAGGATAATATTCTTTTAGTAGCATTGAAGTTGGAACACTATAACTATATTGGTTTAGATTAAGACTTGGAGGTAAATTTTCCAGAATTTCTAATAACGGTTCTAAATCGGAATAATTTAAATTCATACTTGGTTTATTAATTAATTGATATTTCCCATTTTCTTTTTTTAAATAATTGTCACTTAGTTTTGCATATTCGGTACTTCCATTATTGTTGATTATGGTAAATATTTCCTTAGTATCTAATCTCTTTCCAGTAATCACTTCTTCCACACCATTTAAGTTAAATGTATATAGATAACTGTAATTAATTTCATAATCACCAGTATTCTGCTCTATATCTTCTACATGATCCGTTGGTTTTGGAGTTATGTTTGTTGGTGGTGGGGTTGTTGTTTGTGGTTTTTGGTTTTGGGTAGTGGAAGAGGCTGGATCTATTCTTGCTATGATGATGGCTATAGTTAAGAATAATCCAAAAACTATTAGCATTGCTATCGCATTATATCGTTCATTTTTTTCTTTTCCAAAGCATTGCTTTAAAATCTCTTTGATATTTTCTGTATTCTTTGACTTCATACGATTAAATCTCCATTATTCAAAGATTTTTCCTAGTAATTTTTGTCCGTCAAATCCATGAAAAAAGTCCTTTACTTTCACTCTCTTTTTTCCTTCCCATTGAAGTTCTGTAATAATTATCTCCCCATCTTTGGTACTTACACCAATTCCATCCTCATAAATTTTTCCAATTTCTCCATCTTTTTTTGTCGTAAAAAAACTTTCACTAATTCTAGAGGAATATATCTTTACAATTTTCCCGTCTAAGATTGCATATGCTCCTGGCCAAGGATTTAAGCCTCTTATTTGGTTATAAATATCGATAGTTCTCTTTGTAAAGTCAATTTTCTCTTCTTCTCTTGTAATGTTCCAGGCATAAGTTACATCTTCTTCCTTTTGGGGGATTGGTGTAATTTTCCCATCAATTAAGTCTGGAAGAGTTTCTAATAAAAGTTCTTTTCCCATTGTACTTAATCTGTCATGTAAGCTTCCCACTGTATCTTCTAGTTTGATTACAGTTTCTTTTTGGGCAAGAATATCCCCTGCATCCATTTTTTCAACCATATACATGATTGTAATACCTGTTCGTGTATAATTGTTGATAATAGCCTTGTGAATTGGAGCCCCCCCTCTTAATTTAGGAAGAAGAGATGCATGAACATTAATGGCATGATATTTTGGGCAATCTAACAACACTTTAGGAATAATCTGCCCATATGCACAGGTCACAATTAAATCTGGTTTTAAATTTACAATTTCTTGATATTCCTTTTTGATACTTTTTGGTTGGAAGACAGGAATTTGATACTTAATCGCCGTCTCTTTTACTGGTGAAAATTTAATTTCATGCTTTCTCCCAACTTCTTTATCTGGTTGTGTGACAACACCAACTACTTTATAATTTTCAATTAATCCTTCTAGTACTGGAACACTAAAATCTGGCGTTCCCATAAATATAATTCGAAGTTCTTTCTTTTTCATTTCTTGATCTCCTTTATTAATTTCTGATAAATTTCTCTTAATTCATCTTTTTGTTCTTGATTCATTCCTTTGTATGGATTTTTATAACTTTTTACAGCACTTCGATGATGCCCAACAATCTTTCCTTTCTTTATGAAATAAACATCTGGTACCCCTAGTACCTTTTCTTTGGT
>JAAWDC010000111.1 GCA_022793565.1 Bacilli bacterium | reverse complement strand
CCCCATTAGATTTACTCATCTTTCCAGATTGATCATTTAAATGTTCTCCATGAACCCAATAATTACACCATTTATGTCCAAAATATGCCTCACTTTGTGCAATTTCATTCGTATGATGTGGAAAAATATTATCTACTCCTCCACAATGAATATCTAAATATTCTCCTAAGTATTTTCCACTAATTCCACTACATTCAATATGCCATCCAGGATATCCAATCCCCCAAGGAGAATCCCATTTCATTTCTTGATTAGAAAATTTACTTACTGTAAACCAAAGTCCAAAGTCTCCAGGATTCCTCTTCGCCTTATCTTCTTCTACAGTTTCACGTACACCAATTTTTAAATCTTCCGGATTTTTTCCAGATAGTTGATAATAATCTTTTGCTTTACTAATATCAAAATAGACATTCCCCTCTGAAAGATAAGCAAATCCATCAGAAAGCATCTTAGAAATCATCTCAATATAAACTGAAATATGTTTGCTAGCAGGCTCTATAACATCAGGTTGTCTAACATTCAACTTACAACAATCTTGAAAAAAAGCATCCGTATAAAATTGAGCAATTTCAGAAACAGTCTTTCCTTCTCTACGAGCTCCCTTCTCCATCTTATCTTCGCCTTCATCTGCATCACTAGTCAAATGACCTACATCTGTAATGTTCATTACTCTTCGTACATCATAACCAATATAACGAAGCCCTTTTTCTAAAACATCCTCAAAAATATAAGTACGTAAATTCCCAATGTGAGCATAATGATACACTGTAGGACCACACGTATACATACGAACAATCCCTTCTTCATTTGGAATAAAATCTTCGATCTGTCGGGTTAATGTATTATATAACTTCATATTGCCTCCTCCTTGAATATACAAAATAAATATGGAATAATTATGTTTTTTCCAAAAGTTACCTTTATTATAGCACAAGAACCAATGAAAAAAAATATTGGAAAAAAGAATCCACATCTTTTCAAACAAAATATCTAAAATCTAAAGAAAAAAGTTCCTACGATGTTTTCCACAAAATTGTGGATAAAATACTGATTAAAATCATCTAGAATTTTGAAGAAAGAATTTATATTTAAAATGAGTCTATACAAAAAAAGAAAATCAAAGATTCTCAAGTCGAACATGATTTTCTCCCAACAACACTTTCTCTATTACATATGAATCAATCTTATCTTCAATAATTTTCCGGACCTTTCTCGCTCCAAATTCTAAATACTCACTCATATCAACTACCTGAGAAACCATTTTATTTCCTAAATGTAAATAAATCCCTTTCTCTTTAAATTTTGATCGAACATCTTTGAATTGTTTCTTAATAATCGATTGCATCGTCTCTTGATCCATACGAGAAAACTCTATTACTAGCCCAATTCGATTCATTAGTTCTGGAGATAAGAATTCCAAAACTTCATTTTTAACACTCTGTGCATTTTCCGCAAATCCCAAATTTTTCCTTTGAAAACCTAAATTTGAAGTCATGATAATAATATGATGCGTAAAAGACACAACATTTCCTTTAGAATCTGTTAATTTTCCATCCTCCAGCATCTGTAAAAATAAATTCAATACACTCGGATGTGCCTTCTCAATTTCATCGAATAAAATCACTGCATGCGGATTATTACGTACTTCTTCTAATCGATTATGACAATCATCGTATCCAACATAACCTGGATTAGATCCTATAATTTTACTTATGGAACTACTATCTGCATATTCACTCATATCAAATCGAATAAAATGATTCTTTCCGAATAAAGCATTACTATATTTTTCAGCAAGTAATGTTTTCCCCACTCCTGTTGGACCGACAAAAAGAAAAGAAGGTGGACGGTTATGATCATGAAATCCAAGTTGAATACGTTTCGTGACTTTTAATAACTGATCAATCGCAGAATCTTGCCCTTTCACAGTATCTTTTAAATTCTTTTCTAAACGCTCAAAAAATTGTCCTTGAGAATGTTGAATCTCATAAACTGGAATTTTTGTTTTGCGACTGATTACCTTAGAGACATCTTCTAACTTAACAACCCTTGGATGTACTCGAGATCTAATTCCAAGTTCTAAAGAATTAATTTTACTAATCAATTCTTTCTCCTTTGTTTTTAACTGTGAAGCCTCATGAAATTTTTGTCCTATAATATATTTATTCTTTTGCTTTAGTGTCTCAGATAATTGTTCTTTATAATTCTCAAGACAAACACCTCTTCTATTCTTAGAGAGAGAAACTCTCGCACAGACTTCATCTAAAATATCAAGGGATTTATCTGGTTGCTTTCTAAAATTTACATAACGATTCGTAAGAGAAATAATACTCTTCAAAATAGAATCTGATACTTGAACTTGATGATATTGTTCATATAAAGGTCTAAGTTTCGTTAAGATCTGATATACCGTCTCATCAGTTGGTTCTTCTACAAACACACATTGAAATCTACGGTCAATAGCCTTATCTTTTTCAATCGACTGTTTATATTCCTCAGTAGTAGTAGCCCCAATTAAATGAAGATTTCCTCGAGCCAAAGCAGGCTTAAAAATATTAGCTGCATCAATTGCTCCTTCTGCTCCTCCTGCTCCCATCAATGTATGAATTTCATCAATGAATAAAAGAATTGTATCATCCTTCTCTATTTCACTTAACATCTTTGTAATTCGCTCTTCGAACTCTCCACGATATTTAGTACCTGCTACTAAAGATGCAATAGAAACTGAAAGGATTCTTTTACCTACTAATTTCTCGGGAACATCTTTGGTTACAATCCTTCGCGCAAGTTCCTCGACAATTGCCGTCTTTCCAACACCCGCATCCCCAATTAACAGAGGGTTATTTTTAGTACGTCGACAGAGGATTTCCATAAGTCTTGTAAGCTCATCCTCCCTACCAATCACTGGATCTAATCGATTCATCGTTGCCTCTTTGGTTAAATCAACACCAAATTCCTCAATTATCAACTTCTTTCCTCCTTTCTTCTTTCGAATAATCATCTTATTAGAAAAGTACTCTTGAAGTTCCGTAATATCAACATTCATCTGACTAAAAATACGAACAGCAACTCCTTCTCCTTCTTCTAATATAGCCAAAAACAATTGATCACTAGTAACCTCTCCATTATTAGCTTCTTTAGCAAATAAAATTGCCGTCTCTATAACGCGCTTTAAAAGAGGAGTAAACAAAAACCATTCATTTTCCTCTTTACCCATACCAATCTGTTCTATAATTTGTTGATAGAAAGAA
Source organism: Bacilli bacterium (assembly GCA_022793565.1). Classification (GTDB taxonomy): domain Bacteria; phylum Bacillota_I; class Bacilli_A; order RF39; family UBA660; genus Alloscybalousia. The sequence goes on along the minus strand of JAAWDC010000111.1, from coordinate 3,013 downwards.
TCATATGTAATATGAAAATCCCCCAACTTTTTTTTCAAATCAGGATTATTTTTTAAAATAGATAAAACCAAATGCTCACTGCCTACATAAGGATGCTTTAAAGCTTTCATCTCTCTCTTAGCTCCTAGTAATACCTTCTGTGCTTCTTCACTAAATTTTGAAAACATAACAATCCCTCCTATTTCTTAATCTATGCTTATTATGTTAAATTTAGAACTTTTTTAAACACCGAAAACTGAAAATAGTCTTTCCTATCGAATACTAAAATAAAATATCTCAAATAAAAAAGATAGAGAAAACTCTATCCTTTTGAAAATTTCTACCTAATATTTTTAGATTGCTAAAACAATTAAGAAAATAACAACTAAAATAGCAAGTAAACATAAAAATAACTTCCAAATATATTTAACCCATTGTTTATATGAAATACCTAAGTATTCAAGTGTACCCATTAAGATAAAACTTGTTGGTGCAATCAATAAAACCAAAGCATATGTTGATTGGAAGATAACACCCAATAATGGATACAATTTACTATCTGTAATTACAGTTTGAATATATGGTACAACATTCTGCGTTACATAAGATAATTCAATATTAAATACTGATGAAAGCAAACCTACTAGTGTCATCGTTACAACGTTAATTCCAGAAGTCAAATCAAGGAAGAACTTTATGATTGATAACTGGAATGAATGATAAGTAACAACTACTAACACAACATATGTAAGTAACATTATAACAGCAGGTCTTATTGCCCTTTTGAAACCATCATAGGCACCTTCAATAAAAGTATCCCATTTAACTCGATAAACAAGTGCTAAAACACAAGTAGCCATCATAATAAGTGCAGGTATTTCTATACTTATATTCCAATTACCGAATTCACTTAATTCTCCCAAAATTTTTCCAAAAATTGGGAATCCACCAATCTCATAAGTCATAACAGCTTCTGTAGCGTCTTTAAACCAAGTGATTTCGAATAAACCGAACCAATCAAACACAGAAATAGCTAAAATAAATACTACTAGATCAAAGATAATTACAAGTGGCCAACTATTAGCCTCTTTCTCTTTTTTCGTTGGAACTACCAACACTTCAGAACTATCTTTTGCCATAGCTGCACTATTTTTTGAAGGTCTTCCTCTCTTTGAAGTAGATTTAGATTTAGTATCAGACTTTTTTGCTTCTTTAGAAGCTTTATCAGAAGATGGTTTGCGCCCTCTTTTAGAGCTTGTCTTACTAGAAGATTTCTCATCTTTAGAACTCTTAGATACTACTTTCATTTCTTCCTCTTCAGATTTCTTCTCTTCAATTGTAGATGATTGATCATTAGATGCCTCTACTACGTTTCTTGTCTTCTTTCCATATAATACAACTTGTGCAATTAGTAGAACAACAAAGATAACTAGTATCACAACTTTTGAAATCATCTCATCAAATGAAGTGATTTGTAAAGTTTGATTCATAAACCCTGTAGTCAATACACCAAGTGTAGTTCCTGCAATACCTGCGATTGTAGAACCAACTGTTACTGTTGCCGCAACCAAACGATTGTATCCCATTTTCAGAACAACATCAATCACAAATGGAAAAACAAAAATGATTGGAACTGAAATTCCAGAAACTGATACAATAGTAGCAATTACGATAATCGCAACTCCCAAAAAGAATTGCTCCATACCTTGGAATCCATCCACAATTCGTTGTATTAATTGACGATATGCTGGAATGCGATATGCAACTCCATAAAACACACCACAAACTAGTACATACAATGCTATTGATCCAAAGTATTGTAATGATACCATCGGATAAGCAAACAAATCAAATAATCCTGCTTGCATGCGGTCTCTTTCAATTAATACATCTTGAAATTGTGCACCAGGAAAAATCCAACTACATAATGCAACTACAACAATAGAAAGAAGAACAACCTTTAAAATATTGTGTTTCTTCATATTAAACCTCCCATTATTAATTATATCAACATTTATTGTAAAATCAATATCTTTAAATGAAAGTTTCGTGAAATTTCCTAAGTAAATAAAAGAAAATGAAAAAAGAGATTGAAAAAATCTCTTTTTCATAATTGATCATTAAAAATCTATCTTTATTCCCTACTCACTCTTATCATCAGAAAGAGGTCTCATTAAAGGAAACATAACAACATCACGAATACTCTCACTACCAGTAAGCAATTGAACAATACGGTCAATTCCCATACCCCAACCAGAAATTGGAGGCATTCCGTATTCCATCGCACCAATATAATCGTAATCCATATCCATTGCCTCTTCATCCCCTGCAGCCTTTAAACTAGCTTGCTCTAAAAGACGACGTTCTTGCTCTTGTGGATCAACAAGTTCTGAGTATCCATTAACAATCTCTGCACCATTAATAACTAATTGGAATCGATCACTAATTTCTGGACGATCGTCATTACTTCTAGCAAGTGGAGATAAACTAGTTGGATGCTCTGTTAAATAAACAGGTCCTAACATATGTGGACGAGCCACCTTTTTATATAAAACATCAACTAAATTTCCAAACCCTAGATTTTCAAGAGGAGTCTCACTTTCAACTTCAATTTTCTCTTCTAAAATTTTTGTAAGAAGTTTCTCTTTCGTATTATAAATATCGATATCAATATTCGCATACTTAATTAAAAGTTCTCGGAAAGAAACTCTTCCCCAATCTCCACTCATATCAATTTCTTTGTCACCAAAAGTAATTTTCAATGTTCCAAAAATATTCATAATAATTGTTTGAAGCATATGCTGAATTAACTTCATATTATCCTCATAGTTATAGTAAGCTTGATATCCTTCTACCATTGTAAAATCTTGTAGATGAGAAGCATCCATTCCTTCATTTCTAAAACAACGAGCCACTTCATATACCTTAGGAATACCACCAACAACTGCTCTTTTTAAGTAAGTTTCAGGAGCAATTCTTAAATAAACATCTAAGTCTAATGCATTATGATGTGCTTTAAATGGTCTAGCTGTTG
>JAAWDC010000110.1 GCA_022793565.1 Bacilli bacterium | reverse complement strand
GCAAGATATATAGAATATACTCTATATACATATTGACCCATCTCAGTATAAATATGAATATCAATTGGAGTCTTAATATTCCCATCGTAAATTTCTTTTAAATCGGTAAACATTAAATTATCTTTATGATTGTTGTGTCCAAACAGAATGGTGTTTGCGTCAGAAAAATCTTTATGATTATATGTATTCATAAAAATTGATCCTAGTATGTTATACTTTTTATTAATGTCGTGATTTAGGTAATATTTATTGTCATTCTTCCAAAGAATCGGATAATTAATTTTGGTGTTTGGAATGAAGATCCATCCTACTACATCCTCATTTATACTCTTTAGTTTATTAAAATCTACAGTGAACTCTGTTGTCTCTTCCTGTTCTTTTTCCTCTTTTTGCTCCTTATCAATTGGAGTAATTACTTCTTCTATGACTTTTTCGTTTATACGCTTGTTTTCTTCATTATAGTGATGTAACCTTACATAACGATACAATGCTACTCCTAGAATAACTACTAATACTATAATCAATAGATTGATGATTCTAACTATCCATTTTGCTTTCGTTTTCATATATCCTTTTTCATATAGATGGCTAGTATTTGACTGGCATCTTTTAATGTTAACTTCCCATCATTATTCATATCTCCTGCTAGGTAGCTGTATTCTGTCGGTGTTTTCTTCTTTGTATAAAAATACATAATCTCCATTACATCTTTGATTGTTACTTTTCCATCTCGGTTGACATCCCCTTTTAGGAATTCTGTAACAGTCACTTGACTGGTTACACTTTGCCCATTGAAGGTTCCTGTAATTGTTGTAGTTCCTATTTGCTTTGGAGTTAGCGTTCCTGTGGCATCAATATCGGCAATTTCTGGATTTGAAGAATTCCAAGTTACTTTTTTGGGATCTATATACACATTGGGAGTTGTATAAAGACTCAATGTTTTTATTTGACTAGAATTTAAAGCAAGTGAAACTGTTTCATTACTAATCTTTAAAACATAGGTGGTATTTCTTATAATTTCATATTCAGTAACTAAAGTCCCCTCATAATCTCTAATTCCTTTGATCGTTACTGTAATGGGCCCTGGTCCATAATATCCAGAGAATGTAATGGTATAATCTACCTTTTCTGTCAACACTTCTCCATCATAGGTTAATACAATTCCCTCAGGTTTAGTATAGGTACCTGTATATGGATAATCATGAAGCCCTGTTATTTTGGCATCTTCAATATTTCTTTTTGTCGCATCTGCTGCTTGTACATCGCTATAATTTAGAGTAAATAGTATTCCTAATAACCCTATCAATAATACTATTTTCTTTTTAGTTAGCATCCCTCTCACCCTCTCTTTACTCTTTACAATCTTGGGAAACTTTCTATTCTTAAATTTCCTATTCTTGTCTTTATTATAGCATTCGTTTTTGGGGAAGTCTAGTTTCCTTTCTCTTTTGACAATCTTTTGACAATATAAAAACCACCAGTTGGTGGTCCTTTTTATATTTTATTTTTTTAAATAAATCGCAAGAATTATATTGGCATCTTTTAGTGTCAGTTTGCCATCTCCATTCATATCTCCAATTATAGCCTGTTCTTCTGTTGGAGCTTTTTTCTTTGTGTAGAAGTACATAATTTCCATTACATCTTTAATTGTAAGCCGTTTATCTTGGTTCACGTCCCCTTTTAAATAATTGGACACTGTAACACTACAAGTAGCACTATATCCATTCGCTGTTCTATATATAATAGTTGTTGTTCCTTCTTTCAGTGCTGTTATGTTGCCACTAGAATCAACAGTTGCTGTCTCTTGATTTGTGGATTGCCAAGAGCCAGACATTTCGCCCTCTAAATTATACGTTGCTGTTAGTTTTTTACTACTTCCTGTTAACATATGAATTTCTGTCTCATCTAAGGTCACTGGAAACTTTGGATCCGTAATTCGAATTGTCTTTTTACTTCCACTAATATTTACTGGATTGGCAAGCATATCAGGCTGACTACTATCTAAATATGAGATAGTTGTTGTTCCTAACTCTTTCGCCCTAAAGGTAAATTTGATAATCTCCTGTGGGCCATTGATGTAGTCTGTTCCTACACCAGCCATTTTGGGATCAACAAACTTTATTTGAAAAGGGGCTAGAGATTCATATTGAAGTAATTCCAACTTCTCTTTTTCATATTCGATGTATCCTCCAAAGGCGGCTAATCCTTTGTTATTGCTTGTACCGCTCACTTGATCTACTTTTAGGATTACTTCAACCGTTTCTCCGATATAAGCAATTTCTTTTCCTTTCCAACTTGTCGTTGCCATTCCTTCTGCTTTCACGATAAAAGGACATAAAAAGAAGAAAAATATAAGAAGTAATTGGTTGATTCTCCTCCTAATATTTTTCCTCATTTCTATTCCTCCATTCTAGTCTCTCATTTTTCTTCTTAGTTCTTCTTCTCTTTTTCTTATTTCTTTTTTCTTTTGATTTAAGGCATCTTGCTCCAATAGCATTTTTAATTTGGCAGGATCTTTTGTTTTTGTTGCTTCTTTAATCGCATCGATAATTTCACGTTTTGTTACTGTTTCATCATATGGATCATATGGCATACTCTCTTCTGCTTCCTCATATCTTGCCTCTATTGCCTCTATTTTCTTTGGCTCTGGTAGAGCATCTGTCCCTGTAATCGTACTGTTTTGATTAAAATTTCCATGTACTACATCATCATCTGATGAATTTTTTGATCCAAAATTGAATTCTGGTTTTACTTCAATGATCGGCGTTACTGGAGGTGTTGGTGCAGGTTGTACTACTACTTCTTGTGGTTCTTCCTTATCTTTTCTTCTTTTGAATAATAATAGTAATAATAAAAGTAATAATAATCCAATAATACCAGAGATGATTCCAAACTGAAGTGGAGATAGTCCTAGAATCGTGTTATTTTTTGCTTCTTTTTCTACATTTAATGTATAGTATTTTGTAAAACCATTCTTATCTGTTACTTTTATTAAAATGGTATTTTTTCCTTCTTTTAAATTCTCATTTCCAATAATTTCAACTTTAGCGTCCTTATCTTTTGCGATTGCCCGGATATCTAATTTATCTACGTTACCAGCTACCTTTGTTGTATATTCTAAAACATCTGGATCAAAACTTGGACTTATGGTTTCTCCTACTACTGTTAATTCTTTTAAGTCATTCTTACTTTCTTGTGTACTACGAGTTACATTGAGTGTATAAACACGTATACTTCCATCCTCTGCGGTTACTTCAATTTGAACTGTGTTTACTTCTCCTACTTTGAAATTTTCATTTCCTGTTATTTTTACTTTTGCTTTATCGTGTTTGATGTAACTTAAGTCTAATTTATCTACTTCATATGGAACTGTAATATTATAGTTCGAAGTATTTTTTTGAAATGGCGGTTTCATTTCATGAGATGAATTGATAATTAGTGATTCTAAATAGTTATCTGAAGATTTAGCAGGTGTTTCGGGATTTTTCTTCGATGCTTCTCTTGTAACATTGATGGTATAAGTATTGACGCTTCCATCTTCTGCGGTTACTGTGATTGTAACAGTATTGATTCCTTCTTTCCATCCTTTATTCCCACTAATTGTGACTTTTGCTTTCTCACTATTTGGAATAGCACTAACATCTAGTCCTGTGATGCCATTCTTTACATTGATCGAATATGTATTTATATTACTCTTAAAACTTGGTTTTAAGGTATATCCACTTATACTTAAACTCTTCAATGTCGCATCAGAATCTTTTTTTGGTTCCTCTTGCTTCTTTTCTTTTTCAATATTTACAGTATATGTTTTTTTGCTTCCATCTTCTGCGGTTACTGTAATACTTGCCGTAGTATTATCTCCTGTTAATGCTATATTCCCAAGTCCTGTAACTGTCGCTTTTCCATCGTTTGTTGCACCTTCTAACTTTATTGTTGTTGCATCACTTGGTACTTTTACTGTATAAGTAGTTTTATTTGGGTCAAAGCTTGGACTTAGTTCATATCCACTTGCTCCTAAACTCTTTAAGGTTGCATCATTGCTTTTGACTGGATCTACTTTTTTTTCTCTTTCTATTCTTACAGTATATGTTTTTCTAGTTCCGTTTTCAGCAGTTACTGTAATGCTTGCTGTAGTATTGTCTCCTGTTAGGTTAATAGTTCCAGTTCCTGCTACTGTTGCTTTATTATGATTTGCAGCTGCATTCAATTTTACTGAAGTTGTACCAGTTGGTACTTTTACAACATAACTTGTAGTATTTGCTGAAAAATTGGGACTTAGTGTATATCCATCTACACTTAAACTTTTTAAATTGGCATCCCCACTCTTTGGTGTCGGTGTTGGCGTAGATGGTGGTGGGGTTTTCTTTGGCCCAATTGTGATCTCGATCGGATTTAGATTGGCTGAAAATTTATTTGACATATCTGAAACCCTGAGATCGTTCATAGTAACTGTCGTTTTACCTTCTTTTAGTGTTTTAAAAACGATAGTCAAAACGGTGACAGGACCTGCTCCCTGAATCCCATTTTGCATCATTGTATCTACTCCAGCAATTTTATAATTTGTTGTATTTAACTGGAATGGATAAGGGGCTCCATTAGAGGAACTAGATACATATTGTAAATACTGTTGGTCAAAAACAATATATCCTCCAAGGCTTACAATTCCTCCATCAGTTCCTGATACGTTTGAAACATTTAATTTTACAGTAATTTGTGTATCT
>JAAWDC010000109.1 GCA_022793565.1 Bacilli bacterium | reverse complement strand
GAGATATATTTCATGGTGCTTTTACATATTTTATTTGTAATGGTTATTCTTTATATGATTCTTTACGTTTTTCTAATATCGCTGGAGCATTATCTGTGATGAAACTCGGAGGGAAAAACTCGATGCCTGAATTAAGTGATGTTTTGTCTTATGGGAAAGCGGAATGAATTCTAATTTACCAAGTTTGGATCTTCATGGGATGGATCGTGAAATTACTAGAATTTTAGTAAAAGAGTTTATTAGAGATCATTATAAAATGGGACATGAAAAAGTAGTGATTATTCATGGGATTGGTACAGGAATTTTGAAAAAAACAGTGAGAGAAGTATTGGAAAGAGAAAAATTGGTAAAAAGTTTTTATTTAGACTTTTTTAATATTGGTACAACGATTGTTACGCTTAAAAAAAATAATTGACAAAAATTTTGGTTTGTGTTAAAATAGGGCACATATTAACCAAAGGGGGAGAGTAATATGTATACAGAAGAGAGAAAGAAGAATTTACTAAAAGAATTTCTATTAAAGTTAATTCTAATCATTATCTTTGTTTTACTATTAATTTGGCTAGTACCTTGGCCAAACATGGATTCTTATATGGATGCTTTAAATCCATTAAAGAGTCAGATTTTTAATTCTAATATTCAAGAGATGAAAAAGGCTGCAATTACTTATTTTACTAGTGAGAGATTGCCACAAAATGTTGGAGATAGGAAAACTCTAACTTTACAACAAATGTTAGACATGAAATTATTAATTCCATTTGTTGATAAGAATGGAGATTCATGTGATGTTACAGCTTCTTATGTAACAATTGAAAAACAAGAAACTGAATACTTGATGAAAGTTAATTTAAAATGTGGTGAGGAAGAAAACTATATTTTAGTACATTTAGGATGCTATGCATATTGTACGACAGATATTTGTGAGAAGAAGGAAGACCCAACACCTGTAAAACCTTCAATTCCTGGAATAAAACCAACTTCAAAACCATCAGGTAAACCAACAAGTGTTCCAACATATATACCAACGAAAAAACCACCAACGGCACCACCACCAACACAGAGACCTTCAACACCGCCACCAACAAAGACACCGACACCACCGCCAACAAAGACACCAACGCCACCACCAACACAGAGACCTTCAACGCCGCCACCAACAAAGACACCAACACCACCGCCAACAAAGACACCAACGCCGCCACCAACAAAGACACCAACACCACCGCCACCAACGAAGAATCCAACTGTAAAATATGAGTATTCTAAGACGGTAAGTGCATATTGTTCAAATTGGTCTGCTTGGACAACAAAAATGCTTAAGAATGGGGAAAGCGTTAAACCAGTAAATACAATTCAAAAGGTTGTTGAGGATTTAGGGTATAAGCGTGTACAAGTGGGAGTTATTACTGCTAAATATCAAAAAGTATATATTACAACAAACGAGTTAGTGCAGACTTCTACTTATAATTATAAAGTTTGTAAAAACTATTCTTATGTAGTATCTGGTGGTACTAATGGAACAATTTATCAAGTAAGTGGTGATTGGACATATTCAGGTAAGACTTATACAGGACAAAACCCTCCAAGGGATACACCAACTTCTCGTTGGATTGCTGTTGGAGTAGATTGGGAATCTTGTGGTAATGATTGTGTAAATCATCCAATTACATTATATAAAGAGCAAGTTCGTAGTGGTAAGGCATATTCTGATCCACTTCAAGTAACGGCTACTTGTACAGATATTGAAACTAGGTCATTGCCAGTTTATGTAAATACTAAAAAGACAACGCAAAAGACAGTAATGGTTGAGCCAGAAAAACCATTATATGGAAATGTTCATTTCTATCGTGAAAAAACATGTAATACAGTTGTAGCAGCAAAGACTTATAAACAATGTTCTACTTATGATGATAAAAATCTATTAAATAATGGTTATGGTTATACTGGAAAGTATTGTAAATAGTTAGAATAAGGAGGGATCGATATGGAAATCAATTATGAAGAATTAGAGAAGATGCGCGGTGAGGACGTAGTTAAAGTTACGGCCTTAACCGAAACGCATGGTTCTCGTGGACTTGATGATTGTTTGGAAGAGGCAATTATTGAATTAAACGATGGAAAACTTTATCGATTGGTAACATCACCAGAAGACAGAAAGATTGCTACATCTACACTTTTAGATTTACTATATCGTGCACAAGAGGAGCAACAGTGGGTTCCTAATGATCGAGGAACTTATGATGCATTTGAGCAATTAGAGGTTCATGGAAAAAATGGTGCTGATCAAAAGTACGATAGAGTATTGCAAGAGTATTTAGAATTTGTAGATGAAAGAGCTCGCAAGAATAAACGTGCGAAAAAAATTGGAATTGGTGCTGGGGTAGCAGCTACTGCTGCAACTATTGGATTGGTCGGTTGTGGTGTTATGGACAAAAACAAACAGAAGGACTCTGAAGACGAGTTAGAACAATCAGAACAAACCATTGAAGAGACCGTCATTGAAAAACCTGAGATTAAGGGAACTAGTTGGGAATTTTATGTACAAAATGCTCCTGAAAGTTTTCAAAAGGATTTTTATGTAAATAATTTCTATCCAGCACTTGATAACTTAAATACTCGTATGGCTGAGCACACTTATACAAGCGAATCTGGTGTTTTTGGGAAACTTGGTATTAATGTTCAACAGGCTAGGCTCCTTTATCTTACATTACATAATTACTCAGATGAGCAGATTGCTCAAATTATGGGTGGAGAGTTGCTTAATCAAATTCCAATGTTCGATAACGATGGAAATCCTGTGTTAGATGCACGTGGAAACCAAGTGATGGAAGATTCGACAGTTGTTCTTCAACAAGCATTCGAAGTATTTCAACAATGGTTTAAAGATGCTCCATTAACTGGAGAAGATATTGATGCAATTACTAATTTCTTTGACACAGAACATGATAAAGAGATCGTTCGTAAGTTTATTAATGGGCATAATGCAATGTTAAATGCTACTACTGATAAGGAAAGAGAAGATGCTGCAAAAGCTCAACGCGCATTGTATGATAATATTTTTGCAAGTGATATTACAGATTCTGATACTAAGGTAAGTGATGAAGCGACAGCATTCATTTCTAGAACTATGTATATAGCGGATACAGAATTTTGTAAGGCATATAACTATACAGGAACAGAACTTATTTATAGAATTGGGACAGAAGAGAGAAAAGAAGTAACTACTGATTTATTTGGTCCTCAGTTTGATGCTTGGTTCCGTTCAGGAATGGAAAATTTTGATAGTGAAAATTATATAAAAAGAGTTGGATTTAATCCAGATAAATATTATATTAATAAATCTAGTGCAGTTATGAGTATTACAGATGCAACTTGTGAGTATTTGTATGGAAAGATTACAAGTGCAAATGAATATATTCGTGATTTACAAAATTCTGAGGTGGAATTTACAAATGATCAACAATTAGAGTTAATTCGACAAAAGTTAGAAACTAGTGAGTCTTTAACTGTAGAAGATTTTAATCAAATTCGATCATTGGATGTTATTTCCAAGATGGATCAGTTAAAAGAAAATACATATTCAGTAGTTGATATTGAAGAGTTGATTCGTGTGAAATTGAAAGATTTAGCACGTTATCCTATCCATACAGAAGTATTTGCTGAGAAATGGGCAAAACGTCAAATGGAGATTAAGAATATGTTAGATGCTAATTCTAAAGGTAGTAGTGGGAAAGGTTCTGGTAGTAGAACTGGATCTAATCCAAAGACTTTTAATTCTGGGACTATGGAACAAAATAGGGCTGCAGCTAGTCAGGAACTTCAGAACCGTGGTGCTACAGCAGCACAAGCTGAAGAGATGTTAAATAAAGCAGAGGAAGAGGCAAATAAAAAGCAAGGTATTTTGGGAAAAGATAATGCTGAAACTGCTAAAAAGGCCCAGGAAGAAGCTAACAAGCTTACCCAAGAGAATCAGGTTAAATACGATGCTGTTTGGAATTATGCATATGATTGGTATAGTAAGAATGGTGGAAGTAAAGGTACTCCTTCTCAAGAGGCTAGTTATTTAGCAAACACTACTAGTATTGATAAAAATGATAATACTGGAAAGGTTCGCGTTTGTGATGCTTATCAATCTGGTAAAGAAGCTGGAATTGGATATTATAATAATCAACTTGTAGCTAGAGCTAATAGTGGTGATAAAGCGGCTTTAGAAGAGGCTCGTAAATTAGGTCTTATTTCTGGTGGAGACGAAGTGATTGATAATGGATTAGGAGATTATATTCAAGATGGATCACTTGGTACAGACGGTGATGGTACATCTATTGATGACGTTATTGATAATAATCGTGGTGAAGAGGGTACCAGTGATACGCCGGTTGTAACTCCAGGAGATGGTGTGGTTAGTGCACCACCAGAAGGAAATACCGAAGGAGATACCGGAAACAACGACGAAGAAGATAGAAATAACAACGATGATGAGGAAGAAGAATTACCAGATGGATTTGTTCCAATTGTGGATGAAGATGATGTCGTTGATGATGATGTTGTAATTTGGTCACCAGATGATATTATTGATCAAATCGATAAAATAACGGGCGATTCAAGTAAGGGAGTAACTGTTTCTGATGATGTTGTTTCCCAAGCGATCGATGCTGTTGCTGCTGATATTGCTTTAGAGAATGCCAATGCTTTAGAAAACGCAAATTACGTAGGTGGAAATTTAGAGATCGATGAGGCATTGCTAGAATATATTAGTGGAGATGTCAGTTTCGAAAATGAAGAATCCACTTCATATAGAAGGTAGAGAAATCTACCTTTTTTTATTGAATTCTGTTGACAATTTTAAATATTGTTATTATAATAAATAGCGAACTTAAAAGGAAAGAGATTATGAATCCACCTGACCGGCGAATAG
>JAAWDC010000108.1 GCA_022793565.1 Bacilli bacterium | reverse complement strand
ATCCCTCTTGCTTTTTTCTTCGTACAGTATATCTGATGCGATCCAGACTCCAATTAGCATAACTAGACTTGTTATTACCATTATCAAGTACTCTTCTATCCTCACTTCTACTCCCTTTTCCCTTATCCTTTTCTCATATTTCTTTATTTTACCATAAATTTTTTTAAAAACAAAAAAAGATAACTTGGTGTTATCCTTGTTAATCTTCAATTAAATATAAGTGATCTAGTAAGATCCCTGTTCCTTCTACAACGTTTGTTAACGGGTTATCTGAGATAAATACTGGGACTTTTAATTCTTCTTTGAACTTACTTACCAAACCTCGAATCAAAGCTCCTCCTCCTGTTAAAACAATCCCTTTTTCTGCAATATCAGCAGATAATTCTGGTGGGGTCTTTTCTAATACCGATTTAGCTACTATGATCATTTTCTTAATGTCTTCTCTTAATGCTTCTTCTACATCATTTGACGTAATTGTAATTGTTTCTGGTAATCCAGAGGTTACTCCTCTTCCTGTTACTTCTAACTCTTTGGCCTGTTTTTCTTTTACTACTGAGCCTATTGCTGTTTTAATCTCTTCAGCTGTTGATTCCCCAATTATTACTTTATATTTTTCTTTTACATAATTAATAATATCTTCATCAAAAGCATTTCCCGCAACTTTGATTGAATCACTTGTCACAATCCCACCTAGTGATAAAACAGCAATATCAGTTGTTCCTCCACCAATATCTATCACCATACTTCCTGATGGTTTGGCTATATCAATCCCCGCACCTACAGCCGCAACTTTCGGTTCTTCTTCTAGGAATACTTTTTTTGCACCCGTTCTTTCTGCAATTTCTCGAATTGCATTCTTTTCAACTCCAGTGATATTAGACGGACAACAGATTAATATTCTTGGACGTGAGACGTTTCTTTTTCCAATTGCTTTCTTTATAAAAGCATTTAACATCTCCTCTGTCATTTCGAAATCAGCTATGACTCCATCTTTCATTGGTCGAACTGCTTTTACTTTTCCTGGTGTTCTTCCTAACATTTCTTTTGCTTCTTTTCCTACTGCTAGAACCTTTCTTGTAGTACTATCAATACTTACAACACTTGGTTCATTTAAAACAACGCCTTTTCCCTTTACATATATTAATACGTTGGTTGTTCCTAAATCAATTCCAATGTCCTTCAATATTTATCACTTCCATTCTTTTTATGTTTCTCTTTTTTTTAATTCATACTTCTCCTTTGTAGATTGTCCACCCCGGATATGACGGATTTCAATATGTGACTGAAAAATTTCATTTACTTTCTTGTACTTTTCTGGATTAATCTCTACTAATCTGTTTTGAATATCCTTATGAATCGTACTTTTACTTACTTGAAATTTCTTTGCTGTTTCTCTAATCGTATTCTTTGTTTCTATAATATAATCTGCACATGCATTCACACGTTCAATTATTCCTTTTTTCATTCATAACCTTCTTTCTAGTAAATTATATTTTTACTAGATTGGTTTATGAATAATTCTAGTTTGCTTGTTTTAGTTCTTCTTCTTTTTTACCGTAATAATTTTCTGGATCGACTGTTTTTCCACCTACTGTTAACTCGAAATGTAGATGGTTTCCAAGATCTGATCCTAGTGTACAAGTTCCACTTTTTCCAAGTACTTGTCCTTGTGTTACTTTACTTCCTTTTTGTACTGAGACTTCACTTAGACTTTGATATACACTTATTGATCCGTTATTATGCTTTATCGTTACACTTTTTCCCAGAAGTTCTTCTTCCTTTACGTCCATTACCTCTCCATCTAGGATACTAATTACATCAAAAATATCTGTTGCAATATAATCTACACCCGTATTCTGAAGATAAATTCCTTCATGGTAGACAATGGATTTCTTTTGTTCTTCTTCTGGACTATTATAATCATAATAATCTCTTCCTATTGTAACATTCTCATTATTATATGGTTTTCCTACAATAACATCTGGATTGGTCACATTAACTACTGGAATATTCTCATCCAAAATAGTACCTGATACATAAGTATTATCATCATTATGATCTGCTGACTTTAGGGCTATAAAGATACTTATAAACAATCCTACAGCTAGTAAACAATATACTGATGGAATTACAAATGGTTTTAGTTTTAACTTTCTTTTCATTTTCTCACCTCATTAAGAGTTTGAGCCTAAATGAAAAAAATATACATTTTTTTAAATAAATTTTGCAGCTATATAGAGTTCATAGAAAAAAGAAGTAACCAATTCTGTTAAAGCTATTGCTAATAGAAAGTAAAAAACACGTGCCTGTATTACGCGATTTTTTTTAAAAATTTTGTTGATTTGAATACTATCTAGTGACCAGATTACTAGGATACCAACTAATATATATAAAAAGAATTTTCCATTCATTTGTAATGCTCCTCTTCATAGTCTGTAATTTTTTTTATGCGACGATCGTGTCTTTCTGACGCTATATGTTCAGTTTTTAAATACATATCGATTATATCTAGAGCTTTGCCTGTCCATATCGCTCCGCTTATAGCGATAATATTGGCATCATTATCAAGTCTGCACATTTTGGCATCTTTTGTACTATCCACTTTTGCACAGCGAACACCTTTTACTTTATTACATGCAATGGAAATTCCAATTCCACTTCTACATATAGCAATTCCATAATCTACTTTTTTTTCAACAACTTCTGTTCCTAATTGGAATGCAAAATCAGGATAATCCACAGAATCTGTGGAAAAAGTTCCATAATCCTCAACCTCATATCCTTTTCTTTTTAAATAATCCACAATTTTTGTTTTTAACTTATATCCACCGTGATCATTCGCTATTCCTATTTTCATTCTACACCTCTCCTACTTTAGTTAGTATAACATATTTCCACAGTTTTATAAATTCTTTCTCTTCTGCCCTAAGTATTTATAATTCTTGATATACTATACAAATTAACCTATTGTGGAATATTAATATTACAATTAAACTTTTTAAATCTAAAATTTTTCTTTGATATTCGATCAACTTTGTTTTTTAATTTAGCTTAACTAAAAAATAAGATTAGAGATATCTTTTTATTGAGAATAGATAGCACGAAATAGAACTCTAAGACTTTTCATAATCAAAAAGAACATGGATTAGAATATTGTCTTGAATATTAGATAACAAAAAAAATAAAGCTTATGCAGCTTTATCTTCTTGGTTTAATCCAAATTTTTGGTTGAATCTTTCTACCCTACCAGTCTTAGATGCTCTTGTTTGTTTTCCAGTATAGAATGGATGACATTTTGAACAAACTTCAACACTGATTTCATCTTTTGTTGACATCGCTTTGAAAGTTTCTCCACAAGCACAAGTAATTGTTGCTTCTTTTACTTCTGGATGAATATTTTTTTTCATATGAAATTCTCCTTTCCGCCTAGATAGTTGCCTAGGTTTATTATAGAGCCTTTTCTTCGCCATGACCTCTTTGAGCCATAGTAATTAAATGCGTTCTTATTGTAACAAACTTTTCTTACTTTTTCAATACTTTTTAGACATTTGCTTTTGATACTCTTCATACAAATGATTTCCCATCGCTTCATATCCTTCTAAGTTAGGGTGAATATCTAAGGGATTTGGTAAATATTCTGGATGACTCTTAAACAATTCATAATTAGAAATATAAACTGCGTCATACTTGGTTGCAATTTTTTGATATTCTTTGTCAATATATTGAAATAAGGTATCCATTTGTTCCCCATTAGTGGTTGCTAAAAAGGGGATTGGATTATAGTATCCTACAATATATAACTTATTTTGGGCATATTTTCTAACCTCTTTTATACATTCATCAATATCTACCAAGATCGATTCTATATTTTTTCGATAAAGGGCAAGATTACTAGGATTTACTTGTTTTAAATCAATAGATGCTAAAAAGTCGTTTGCACCAATAGAAATTGTAACAAGATCTGATTCTCTTAGATCTCTCTTGATTTTTCCTTCTCTAATAATATCGTTGATAACATCTCTTGTTTTATATCCGCTATGGCTGTATTCTTTCGTATAATATTTTACTTTTCCTTCTTCTTTTAGTTTTTCATAAAAGTAATCTGTATAGCTGTATCCATTTTCTCCATACGGATTTCTTCCTTCTACCACTGAATCTCCTAACGCAATGTAATTTAATTGCTTTTTGGGAAATAAATTGTAGATACTAAAGATAAAAATCACTATAGCAAAAAAGAAAATTATTTTGTGTGTCTTTTTCATTTGAACCTCCAAAAAAAGAATAGACTTCTCTATTCTTAATTTATTCTTTTTTTTATATTTTTAGACTTTTTTTAATTTTCTTCTTTAATTTTAATACTTGCCCCTACATCTGTTAGTTTTTCTACAATGTTTTCATATCCTCTTAAAACAGGCCCAATATTCGTAATTTTTGTTGTCTCTTCAGCAAGTAATCCCGCTAGAACAAGGCAAGCTCCTGCTCTTAGATCGGTTGCTTCTACTTGACAACCAGTTAAATTAGATGCTCCTTCAATATCTATTCTGTTTCCTGAAATTTGAATATTGGCTCCCATATCATTTAAATATGGAACGTTTTTAAATCGATTTTCATACACTGTTTCTTCTAATATTGATTTTCCTTCACATTGTGTTAATAATACAGTTACTGGTTGTTGTAAATCTGTTGCAAACCCAGGATACCCTTGAGTTTTTATTTGCACTGGTTTTAGATTAGCCGTTTTAGATACTATAACATAATCTGGACCAACCTCTATTTCTACTCCCATTTCTTTCATTTTTAAAATAAGCATTTCTACATGTTCTGGAATGATATTATCAATTTTTAAATGATCCCCCATTAGAGCACCTGCGATAATATAAGTTCCTGTCTCTATACGGTCAGGAATTACCTCTGTATAACATCCTTCTAGGCTCTCTACTCCTATAATTCTAATTTCACTTGTTCCAGCACCTGTAATTTGGGCTCCCATATTGTTTAAGAATGTAGCTACATTTACAATTTCTGGTTCTTTTGCCGCATTCTCAATAATTGTTTCTCCTTCTGCTTTTACAGCAACAAGCATTGTATTGATCGTTGCGCCAACACTGGGCATATCTAAATATACGTGAGCTCCTGTTAATTTCTTAGCATCAATCACATAGCGATTTCCTTCTTCGTTTACAGTGGCACCTAGTGCTTTAAATCCTTTCAAAGTCTGATCAATTGGTCTTGCTCCAATTGCACATCCTCCTGGGAAATACATTTCTACGTGTTTGAATTTGGCTAATAGTACTGCCATAAAATAATATGATGCTCTTAACTTATTTGACATTTCTTCTGGGATCTCTTTATTCTTTATAGTTGAAGGATCTACAACAATACTCTCACTTGCTCGTTTTACTGTTGCCCCTAGATAATCTAGAATTTCAGCTAGTGCATCTGTATCTGTAATTTCTGGTACATTACAAATTGTTACTTCACTATCCGCTAAGATAGCTGCTGGGATTAATGCAACTGATGCATTTTTTGATCCACTAATTCGAACTGTTCCTTCTAATTTTTTTCCTCCATTTATTTCTAATACTTTCATAAATACCTCCAGTATGCTTCCTATTATATTGTATTTTTAATTTTTTTATCGGTTCATAAACATTTCTGTTTTCTCTCTAACTTTTTCTTTGAGTGCTATCTCTCCACTACCAATTACTTTTCTTGGATCATAGATATTCTTTTCAATTATAAATTCCTTTACAGCATCATACCATGCTATTTGTAATTCTGTGTTAATGTTAATTTTATTAATCCCACAGGAAATGGCTTTTTCTATTTGATCGTCTGGAATTCCTGTTCCACCGTGTAGCACTAATGGAATTTCCAAATGATCTGATATCTGTTTCATCGTTTCAAAATCTAAATTCGGCTCTGCTTTATATAATCCATGTACGCTACCTAAAGCTGGTGCAAGAGAGTCAACTCCTGTTTGTTCTACAAACTTTACACAGTCTTCTAATCTAGCATTTGTACTGCTAGAAGTTATCTCATCTTCTGTTCCTCCAATATGTCCAATTTCTGCTTCTACAGTTACATTTCTCGATTGTGCATACACTACTACTTGTCTTGTAATTCTTATATTTTCTTCTAAGGAATATTTTGATGCATCGATCATTACAGATGTGAATCCTGCATCGATTGCAGCTTTGCACGTTTCAAAACTTGTTCCATGATCTACATGAAGACAAACTGGAATTGTAATAGAAAGATCTAAGATTAGACTTCGAACTAAATTACTTACGACATTCCATCCGCCCATATACTTACAAGCCCCTTCACTTACTCCTAAAATTAAAGGTTTTTGTAACTGTTCCATCTCTTCTAAAATATACTTTGCCCATTCTAGATTATTGATATTAAAATGTGGTATGGCATAGTGTCCCTTTTTCGCTTCTGAAAGGATTTCTTTACTATTTACTAACATTGTATCCCTCATTTTCCTATAGCTTGTCTACTTCACCTTTTTATGTTCTTTCATTTTTTAATATATCATATTTATATTAGAATGTGAGTAAAATATCAATAAATTTTTATGATTTTTTTATTGAAATTAAAAAATATAGTGAATTCCTAATGATAATAAAATGATTGCTCCTACTAATGTAGCAATATTTCCAAATTTTTTTACTAGAATATCTCCAAGTTTTACTCCACAGTATGTAAATACTCCACTGGTGATTGAAAAAATAAGACTAGCAAGGATCATATTTTTGGTTAAGTTTCCTAATCCAATTCCTATACTAAAACTATCGATACTTACAGTAAAAGCAAATAAACAGATAGAATATATATTTTCTAATAGTTTTAATGGCTCATCTTTTTTTAAAGATAGTAGCATTTCAATTGCTAACGCAATAAAAATGATTCCAGCAATTATTTCTGGCTGAATTGGTAAAAATGAAAAGATTATTTTTCCTATAAAATATCCTAATAATGGCATAAAAAAATGAAAAATTCCTACAAATAAACTCATTAAATTATGATATTTCTTCTGCATATTTAATGTTCCATAGATTAAAGCCAAAGAAAAAGCATCCATACTAAGACCTACTGCAATTAAAAAAAGAATTCCTATAGACATAAAAAAGCCTCCTAACTAAGTATATGTTAGAGGTTTTCTATTTATCAATAAAGTATATTATAATACCTTTCTTTTTCTTTTTTCAAAGATTACAGGTTTTAAATCAATTTTTCTAGATATATCTTCTGCCTGTTCTAAGTTATCTACTAATTCATTTTGTCTATGAGCATCTGTTCCAATTGTTATATAATTTCCGCCTAACAACTTGTATCTTTTTATTTTATCATCACTTGGAAATAATCCTAATTGTGCTCTTCTTTTGGCCGAAGTATTGATTTCTATAATTTGGTCGTGTTCTTTGATTGCTAATATTACTTCATCTAATTGACTTGGATCTGTATAATCTTTTTTATAGTGGCGATTAATATAATCTAAATGGCCGATTACATCGATTTGATTGTGTTCAATCATTTTTAGGATTTCTCTATAATAGAGATATGTTCCATATTTCTCACTTTCTTCTTGTACAATTTTTGGATAACAGTGAATACTTCCCATCACAAAATCAAATTCTCTTTTATCTGTTAACCATTGAACCTGTTCTTTATACCAGTGTGGTTCGGAAATTTCAACTGCTTTTAGCAATCTTAATTTTCCTTGATATTTTTCATTGATTCTATCAATTTCTAAGTTTCTTATTAAAAATTTTGATAAGACGTAATTTAAATCTTCTCGATCAAATTCTACATGATCTGTGATTGCTGCATATTCTACTTTATTTTCCATTAATATTTCAGCAATTGTCTGAAGTTCCATATCACTATCCCATGAGTATTTTGAATGAATATGCATATTTGTCTTTATCATATACAAACTCCCCCTATCTCTTTTATTATACTGAATCTAGGGGTTTTTGTCATCTCATTTTAAATACTTATCAATTAGGTCCTTAATAAAGAATTTATATTCTACTTCAGATGCCTGTTCTTTACTTTCTGCTTCTAAAGAGCATAAGGGTGGGAATAAAACACACCACCAATTTTTACCTAATCCATTTCCTAAAGTAATTACTAATGATTCGTATTTTCCCTCTGGATAAAGTACCCCATGATATAACTTTTCTGGAAAGTAATTTTGTCCATAATTAATTTTTATATTTGTATCTGATTGATTATTTTCTGTTAAAATTTTTTCTACAAGATTTTGATAATTTCCTAATCTTTCTTTGGTTATCTTCCTTGCTTCTTCGATTGTCCTAGCATTCCTTACAGATTCATATAACTCCTGTTGTACTCCTCTTTTTACTGTCATCTTCGTTTGTTGGTCTATAGTACTATCACTATTAGCAATTACTCTAAAACGAATTGCCTCCTGTGGAATCACAATAGTCTCCTCTTTTGTATTGCCAAAAGATAGTAGCATTAAAATACTAAGAATTGGTATTATTTTTTTCATTTAAAAATCCACCTTTCTATTACATAGTGGATTTCTTTTTTTTTATTTATTCAATCTTATTTGATTTTTTATCCTAAATATTTTGACAAAATTTTTATTTAGAAAAAATAAATATCATTCGATCTCTATTACTTAAATCTTTTTTACAGATTACTTGTACATTTCCTAATTCTTTATAAATCAATTCAGTTAAATCTTGTCTTTGATCACATCCAATTTCAAAGGCAATCATAAACTTATGTGCTAATTTTCCCTTACACTGCTTCAAAATTGTTCGATAACAATCTAATCCATCTGATCCAGCATATAAAGCTAGAGAAGGTTCATTCTCTTTTACAATCGCTTGGATTGGTTCTCCTTCTTTAATATATGGCGGATTACTT
>JAAWDC010000107.1 GCA_022793565.1 Bacilli bacterium | reverse complement strand
GATTTCAGGATTATTTGGCTAAGCCAATTGAAAAAGAGGAGTTAGAACGAGTATTGATTGAGTTTCTTTCTGATACTGATGATTTTGAATTAAAAGAAAGAGTATGTTTTGATCCTTTACCTCAAGAATTTTATGAGATAGATTCTACTTCTATTGAAAATTTTTCAGACGAGAAAGTAGATTCTGACATTAAACAGGAGAAAGTAGATTTAGTGTTTGACTTAGATTATTTAAGAGAAAGTGGAGTCGACATCGATGAGGCTTTGAAACTTTTTGAAGATCTTCAGGCTTATCAGGATACTATGAGTACTTTTTTGATGGGGGCAGAGGTCCGTCTTCAGCAATTGGAAACATATAAGGAAAAGGAAGATTTTTCTAATTATGCTAGTTTAGTTTGTGCTTTAAAAAATGATTCTAAATGTTTAGGATTTCGAGAATTAGAGAGTCTTGCTTCTTCTCATGAGGAAAATGTTAAAGATGAGAATTGTGTTTTTGTTACAGAAAATTGGAATTCTTTTTGTGAAGAAATGAACCGAGTGATTCAAATCTCTAAACAATTTTTAGGAAAATAATATTTTTAATATCTGGGATTTTTAGGGAGATTGCATTTTTAGGTAATTTTTTCTATAATCTATAATAAGAAAAAGAGTAAAAGTGGGTGATGAAATGAGAAAATTAAATGAACAAGGGTTTGCTGTATCTGTTGTGTTATATGCTGCTGCTACAATTGTAGTTCTTGTATTGATTTTAATTTTATCAGTATTATCTACGAATAATAAAAATACTTTAGATTTAACAGATTTGGTTAAGGAACAGGTTAGTGGTGTTACTGGAGATACTTATCAGCTTTATAATTTGATTTCTAATGGGAGTTTTGAAAGTGAGGGTATCTCTTGGACTACAGATATGAATTCAGTAAATAATACATTGTATAATTCTGTCGATACTTCTAATTTTCATTCTGGGGGAAAGAGCTTACACATTACTCCAAATGGTTGGCAATTTCAAAGGATTCAAGGGGTTTCTTCTGGAGATAAATTATATATTGGATATTATGCTCATATAATAAACGCACCAAATGCTGCACTTACTATAGCTTTTTCTTATAACTCTTTACAAGCAAGTGGAGGACAATCTCCGACACTTATTCCTTCTATTGAAGGATCTTATTCAACGAATTATACATCTTCTGGTTTTGAGAAAGGTGGAGCAATCGCGACAGTTCCTAGTAATAATGAAATCTTTATTCAAGTTGGATCTTCTAGTGGTAATCAGATTGATGCTTATGTTGATGATGTGGTTGTTGTGAATTTGACTAAGGCATTTGGTGCAGGAAAAGAACCATCGATTGGATGGTGTAATTCTAATATTAAATACTTTAATGGAGTCACTATTATTACAAATTATGATGATTTTGAATAAAAATCTCCCAATCGTTTCATTATGAATACGAAAGGAGATTTTTTTATGGCACGCCACATGGTAGAAATTAGTGGTGTGAATACAGCGGATATGAAAGTTCTTAGTAGTGAAGAAACTGAGAAATTATTTATTCAAATGAGGGAGGGAGACCCATTTGCAAGAGATAGTTTAATTAAGGGAAATTTAAAACTTGTTTTAAGTACTTTGAGGCAATTTCATTATCGGGATGAAAATATGGATGATTTGTTTCAAATTGGTACTTTTGGATTAATCAAAGCAATAGATAACTTTGATTTGAGTCATGGAGTTAAATTATCAACTTATGCCGTTCCTATGATTCTTGGAGAAATTAGACGTTACTTGAGAGATAATAATAGTGTTCGAGTTAGTCGTTCTATTAAGGATCTTGCTTATAATGCGATGAAAGAAAAAGAGAAAATTACATTAGAGCAAGGAAGAGAGGCTACTGTAGAAGAGATTGCAGCATCTCTTCATGAGAATCCTGTAAATATCGTTACAGCCTTTGATTCTATGAGAAGTCCAGTCAGTATTTTTGCACCAATTTATAATGATGGTGGAGATACAATTTATCTTTGCGATCAAATTGAGGATCAACGATTACAAAAAAAAGATATTGATATTAATCTTGCTTTAGATGATGCGATTTCTGATTTAGAAGAAAGAGAAAGATACATTATTGATCAAAGATATATTATTGGAAAAACACAGATGGAGATTGCAAGTGAACTTGGTATCAGTCAAGCCCAAATTTCTAGATTAGAAAAAAATGCTATTAAGACACTTAAAAAGGTGCTAAAATAGACTTAGGTGGTTTTATGGTTAAGAAAATGGAGGAATATCGATTATCAGAGATCTCTCAGATTGAGGATCAAGAAGAGAGACGTATTATTCAGCAGTTTTATGATGAAAAGGTGAAGGAACTTATAGATACTCCATTTTTAAGGAGAGTTTATCATAATTATTCAGATTGTTCTATTTCAGAATTAGAGTCTATTATATATGGAGAGTTTCTGGAGAAGACTTCCTTTTATCATTTTCCAAACGAACAAGTTTATTTTTATCCAGCGATTCGTGAGCAGAAGAGTGAGTTTAATACAACTTGTTGTTTTTCTGGAAGTATTATTAAAAGAGACTCTTTCTATTATTGTTATCGTCCTTTACTTGATGTTATTACTCGTGGAAAAGTGTACGTTTTGAAGAAAACTTTAAAATTAGAGACTGCATATTTTTCGGATTTGCCAACGACAATTTCTGAATTCGATATTTTTACTCAGAAGGTAGAGAATTACTGGAACTATTCCAATGAAGCGATTGATTATGAACAATTAAATTATTATTTGGGTGGTTCTGTTGAGTTATTAGAATTAAAAAAGAAAGGACGAAAATTATGAATTATGCATTTAAACCTGAAGGCGTTTGTTCTAGAAATATTACATTTGATTTTCGAGATGGTAGAGTTTATGAAATTCATTTCGAGGGGGGTTGTCCCGGAAATTTAAAAATGATTTCTAAAATTTTAGATGGATGGAAAATAGAGGACATTATTTCTATGTGTAAGAATAATCTTTGTGGAAACAAGGGAACTTCTTGTGCAGATCAGTTGGCAAAAGCTTTGGAAACAGTGTTAGAAGAAGAGAAACTACATAGTTAGAGTTTCCTTCTTTTTTTCTTTTTTTGACATATATTTTATTAGGTGGTTTTTATGTTGCTTTCAGATTTACAACGGAAAGATATTGTGAATGTAGTGGATGGAAGAAATGTTGGAAATATTATCGATGTTAAAGTGGATGAGGCAACAGGAATGATTGTTTCTTTAATTATTGAACCAAGTAAAAATTTTTTTTCTTTTTTAGGAAAAGGAGAAGATACTGAGATTCCTTGGAAGAGTATCACAAAGATAGGAGAAGATGTTATTTTAATTAAATTGGGTTTGTAGTTGTACTTTTGGTTTTATCTTTTTTTAAAATGTATAGTGCGTTTTGTTGATCTTTATATTTTAATTCATACTGTTGGTTGTTACTTAGATAATTTTCTAGTTTTGTGTTTCTTTTTACTATAAAAGTATTAAATGGATATTTCTCTAGTTTATTTAATCCTTTTCCTTGTTCTATTTCACAAACATCACATAGGATAGTATCTATATAAAGATCAGCTCTTCCATCTACAAATACTGGTATATTTTGATAGATTAAATATCCGCCTAATTCGTATGAATTATAAAGAATTGTCTTTTCTTTTTTTAAATATGTAATCATTTCTTTAGAAACTATATGGAAATTTGGAGATTGATAGATTGTAGTGTAAAAAAGAATTATGATACTTACAATTGAAATTAGAACAGGAGTTAAAGTTATTTTAATTTTATTATTTATCCAATATTTTGGGATGATGGATGTGGATACTATATATAAATAGGGCATCATTCTTGTAGATTTTATACCTAAGAAAGTAAAACTAAGAAGTAAAAGAAAGTCTATTTGAGTGATTTTCTTTTTTGAATGAACAATAGTAATAGTAATTCCTATGATGAATAGTAAATAAAACCATCCATCGATTGTATATAAACTTAAACTTTGCCATTCTTCAATACAGGTAATCATTGTATGATAAGTCATATTGAGATAGGGATAGAAAAGCATTTTTATTCCGTGAGGATTGATAAGAATGGCTAGAATAGAACTAAAAAAGGCATATAGGAATTTTTTTATTTGTGTTTTTTCTAGGTTGTCTTTTTTAAAATATTTAATATTTAAATTAAGATATGATAATAGAAAAAAACTATAAATAAGATAACTGAGATTACTGCTTCCCCCATGTATATTACTCCAAAGGATGGAAAGAATTGGGGCGATATAAATCTTTTTACTTTGTTTATTTTGATATGTATCGTAACAAATATAAATGGTAAGAGCAAAAAATAGATAACTGAATAAGTGAGGTCTTGGCATTGTTTTGTTTGCGAACATTAGCATTCCAAGGATTCCCCAGAGAATAGTTTGAAAGGGGAAACGGGTAAAAACTTTACTGTTTTGTTTCCATAGAATAAATGAAGTAGCAATTAATAGTAGAAGAATCATAATAAAAATACCAAATTGTTTTCCATAATGAAACCATTCAAATAGGATTACTTCAAAGAGCCATTCATGGGAGATCCAAGGTAGATGATTTTGTGTTCCATACCAAGAAAAAAGATCTGTAAATGGAATTTTTTGATGAGTAGTGATATATTCTCCTATCTTTAGATGCCAAAAAAAGTCACTTCCATAGGAAAATAAAAAGATACTGATTGTGACTATCGTAATAAAAATTATAAATAGTAATTGGTTTCTTTTTTTCATGGTAGTAGATCCTTTCTAGAATTATTTTATCATAGATTTCATTTTCTATTATACATAGTTCGTTTTCTATAATTATGGTATACTTATAGAAGTTGAGGTGGTATCTATGAAAAAAGAATTGCTTGCGCCAGCAGGGGATTTTGAAACATTAAAACAGGCGATTCATCATGGGGCGGATGCAGTTTATTTGGGTGGAAAGCGATTTGGTGCTAGAAAGTTTGCTTCTAACTTTGATGAAGAGGAAATGAAAAAGGCTATTTCCTACTGTCATTTATTTGGTGTTAAAATTTATGTAACGGTAAACACTATGATTTATGAAGAAGAACTCGAAGAAGTTTTAGAATATGTTTCCTTTTTATATCATCATTTTGTAGATGCCATAATTGTACAAGATCTTGGACTTATTTCTATGGTACGAAAAAAGTTCCCTAATTTAGAAATTCATGCATCTACACAACTTCACAATCATAACCGGGAATCTCTTCGATTATTGGAAGAATTGGGAGTAACTAGGGTTGTAGTTGCAAGAGAGATGAGTTTAGAAGAGATTAATCAATTAGATACGTCATTAGAAATAGAATGTTTTATCCATGGGGCTCTTTGTGTTTGTTATTCAGGACAATGTCTATTTAGTAGTTTGTTACTTTCTAGAAGTGGGAATCGAGGAGAATGTGCTGGAATTTGTCGCCTACCTTTTCAATTATTAGAGGATGGAGGGAATATTTCTATGAATGGAAATTATTTACTTAGTCCTAGAGAATTAAATAGTATGGGACATATTCCACTTTTAATGGAATCTAAAGTAACTAGTTTTAAAATTGAAGGAAGGATGAAGTCTCCTACTACAATTGGATTTATTGTATCTTTATATCGAAAATTAATGGATGGTTATTTAAAACAACAGCCGTATTTATTAACGAAAGAGGATCAACAGCATTTACTTTCTTTGTTTAATCGGGAATTTACGGATGGATTTCTTTTTAATTCTAAACAGGATCAGCTTATGAATATTAAAAGTCCTAATCATATTGGATATCCTATCGGTCGTGTTGTATCTATAAATAATCAAAAAGTTGAAATTGTCTTATCTCAAGCATTGAATCAAGAAGATGGAATTCGCTTTTTAGAGTCAGAGACAGGAATGATCGTTAATTTTCTTTATGATTCTTCAGATCGTTTGATTCGTTCGGGAAATGCTTTAGATCATGTGTTTTTAGATCATAAAGTTTCTGTTCATGTTGGAGATACAGTGATGAAGACTTTAGACCGAGATCTTTTAAAACAATTAGAAAGTTATTCTTTGAAGAAAATTCCAGTTCAAATGCAAGTAGTTGCTCATTTTCCTCAGTCGTTTATTTTGACAGTTCATGATGGAGTTCATACAGTTAAAAAAGAGGGGGCTTTTTTAGAGAAAGCAGCAAAAACACCTACTACAGAAGAACGAGTACTTTCGCAGTTAAAAAAGACAGGGGATACTTGTTTTGCTGTTTCTGATATCCAAATTGATATGGATTCTGATCTATTTATTCCAATTAGTTTGTTAAACGAACTACGTAGACAGGCTTTAGAAGAATTACAGCATCTTCGTGAAAATGACTCTTATGATGATTTTGAAGAGAATGTGGTTTTATTTCAACCGCAGCACAAGGATACAGTTGATCGTCCTATCGTCTATACTGCTTTGGTTCGTACTAAGGAGCAACTTCTTTCTTGTATGGAAATGGAAATTAACGAGTTTTATACTCCGGATTTTTCTTTATATCAAGAGTATAAGGATCAAATATGTATTTATTATCGTCCAGATCGTGTGAATCGTTCTTATCCAATTTTTCAAAAAGAACGAATTCTTGCCTCTGATTTGGGTGCTGTTTTTGCTTATGGTTCTTGTAATGATGTAGTAAGCGATTATTTTTTGAATGTTGCGAACTCTTCTATGGTTCACCAATTAAATTTGTTTGGAGTAAAAAGGGTTACGTTATCTATCGAGTGTTCGGTCGATCAGGTACAGGATATTGTTCAGCACTGTGATGCTTCAGATATAGAAGTTATTTTGTATGGTCATATAGAGGCAATGATTACTAAATACTGTCCAGTTTCTTATGCTTTTGGTAAAGAAAAAGGTTCTTGTAATTGTTGTCATTTAGGAAAGTCCTATTCTCTTCGTGATCGAAATGGAGCGATTTATCCACTAATACAATCAAAAGAATTGACACATATTTTTTATCATACTCCAATAGAGAGGAATATAAATTCTTATCGAGCTCTTGGAATTTGTTTTTTCCGTTTTGAATTTTTACATGAGACGGCTACGGAAGTACGAGATGTAATAAAAAAACAGAGAAAGGTGCTTTAGATATTTTTAGTTTTATGTTAGAATAAAAACAAGGATGGTGATCTATGATGCGGAAGGAGACAAGCACAGAGCAGAAGATGAATACAACTAATCTTTTCTATGGTTATGTGAAGTTAATTATTTTGTTTATTGTTACTATTTTGTTGGTTTTATTTATTAGGAATTTATATTTAAACAAGGTAAATTATAAACTTAATATTCCAGTAATTAGTGAAACTCTCCATCAAGAGATTAATCGAAATGAAATTTATAATTTTGTAAGAGAAAATCCCAATGCAGTAATTTATGTGTGTGCTGTTCAGGATGATTTATGTCGCACCTTTGAGTTAGATTTTAATCGTATTATTCGAAAGAGAAAATTAGAAGATGAGGTTGTTTATTTGAATCTTGGTAAAACGAATAAAATTTCTTCGTTTTTTAAGGAATTCAATAAGTTCTATGGTAGTTCGTTGGAAAAATATCCTTCAATTTTAGTTTTTGAGAATGGAAAAGTAGAAGATATTTTAAAAATTCCTGTTGGGGATCAATACTCTAGTAGAATGGTTGAAGAATTTTTAGATCAACATCAGGTGGTTAGCCAATGATTCATATTGTTTTATATCAACCAGAGATTCCTCAAAATACTGGGAATATAATGAGGACTTGTGTTGCGACGGGAAGTTTTCTACATTTGATACGACCTCTAGGTTTTGAAATTGATGATGCCCATTTGCGAAGAAGTGGGGTTAATTATATCGATCAATTGCAGTACAAGGTTTATGATAGTTTTGATGACTTTCAAATGCAAAACCAAGGAGATTATTATTATTTTACTAGATATGGGCATAAGCCACATACAAGTTTTGATTATAGTGATTCTTCTAGAGACATTTATTTGATCTTTGGGAAGGAATCTACGGGTATTCCAAAAGAGATTCTACAAAAAGATTTAAACCACTGTATGAGGATTCCAATGACATCTAATGTTCGAGCATTAAACCTTTCTAATTGTGTTGCAATCTGTGTATATGAAGTTTTGCGACAGCAAGATTATGGTACATTACTGTTTGAAGAACCACATAAAGGAAAAGATTACTTAGAAAGAGAAGAGTAATCTTTTTTATATAAAAAAGATCAATTCACGGAATTTTTTGTATTCCTGAACTGATCTTTTATTTAATAAAACTACTTGCTTTAAATTTTTCAATAATCTTTTTCTCTGAAATATTTCCTTCAATTCTAGCGGAAGTAGTTTCTTCTTCTCCCTCTGTATAGAAGATAATGGTTGGTGTTGCGGATACTCCAAAAGTATCAATTTGTTCTTCTTTTAATTTTCCTAGATCGATGTATTTAATTTCAATTTTATGTTTTTCAGCAATCTTTTTCAGTTTTGGGCGAATTCCTTTGCATGAGATACAATCATTTTTCATAACCTCTAAGACAAATGTTTCTTTATTCTCTAATAGTTGTTTGTACTCATCGTATGAAATTTCAACCAGATAGTTTTTTGTACATCCACTCATCATACAACATGATATGAATAGGATTAGTAGTATTCCATATTTTTTCATACTTTTCTCCAATCTTTTTCTAGTATCCATTTTATCGCTCGAAAATCGCTATTGTCAATTCTTATCGTCTCTTTTTTTGATTTTAAATTGTTGACAATTTATTATACTAGATCTGAATTTGGTAAAAGTGAATATCGATCTTGATTGGTAGTGTGTAAATATTTTTTACTTTAAGTTAACCATTATAAAATTTTAAAGCATTTATGGATTTAAAACTTTTTCTTGTTAAACACTCCGGGGCAAGGTATAATGAGTATAAAAGGAGGAGTATAGGATGAGAGAAAAGAAAAAAGAAGTTTCAAAGAAAAAAGCAGTTCCAAAGAAAAAATATATTTTAGGTTTGATAGTAATCATAGGATTCTTTCTTGTATTGTTAGGTGGTTTTTATAGCTCCTATGCCACAATGGATCCAGTAAGTAGTGTATCAATTCTTAGTCAAACATTAAATTATAATGAAAGAGAGCCAGGAAGTTATAAGATAGAAAAAAGTGCGAAATGGGTTGGAAAAGACCAGGCAAGAGTTACGATAGATATTGATACAGTCCAAAAGAAAGAACAAAAATATACAGATCTTATTTTGTTAATGGATATATCGGAATCAATGAGAGAAAAGAAGTTGGAACAAGCAAAAAAGGCAATGAGCCTTGTATTTGATGAATTTCTTTCAACCGTTGGGAACAAAGTATCACTTATTACATTCTCAAAAACAGCAGATATATTAACAGATTTGACAGATGATAAAGAGAGATTGGAAAATTCAGTTGCAGGGATTTATGATAAAGATGGAAGAAGTCTTTATCAGGGATTTTTGAAAGTAAATGATGTATTAGAGAATTATCAGTATGAAAAAGGAAGAACATGTGTTGTAGTAGTAGTAACAGCTGGAACTCCTAATAGGGATAATCCAAATGAAAAAGGATATTATACATATTTAAAAGAGAAATATCCATATTTAGTAGTAAATTTAGTAAGATATGCAGGGTATGGATGGGTTGAAGAAACTTTAAAAGAAGTAAGTGATCATCAGTATATAGCGGGATTAGATACATTGGATCAAGAATTAA
The DNA here is from genome assembly GCA_022793565.1 of Bacilli bacterium. GTDB lineage: Bacteria > Bacillota_I > Bacilli_A > RF39 > UBA660 > Alloscybalousia. Next base: position 1,770 of record JAAWDC010000107.1, on the reverse strand, counting down.
ATAAGGCATCAATTGTACCCGATTCTTATGATAGGTTTCAAGTAGAAGAAAGAATAGATCATAGTTATTTTGAAGTAGAAGATGAGAAGAAAATAGAAGTAACTCAAGGAAAAATCAGTTTAGATAAAGAATCTCAAACTATTACATGGAATTTAGACTATATGGATACTGGGAAAAGTCCCCAGATGACGATAGATATAGGATTAAAAGAAAAATATCAGAAGGTAGAAGGGGTATATCCGACAAGCAAAGGGATTAAAATAGAAAGTGAAGTAGGAGAAATAACAGAAGAAATAGAAGAGACGAAAACACCGAGAATCAAAAACCAATATACAGTGATTTATGAGGGGAATACACCCAGTGGATGTGTTGTAAGTAATATACCAGAGATGGAGAAACGGTATGTATACGAGAATGTAGTGGTTGGAGAGCAAATAAGTTGTGCAGGATATCAATTTAAAGGATGGAAGATTGTAACAGAAGGAGTAAAGAGACCATCTGAAGAATATTTTATAATGCCAGAGGGTGACGTATTATTAAGAGGGGAATGGTCCAAATTAACGATAACAAAAGCAATGAATGGAGATGTTTATCAGTATTCACCTCCAATATTACGAAGCGTAGGAGCATACGAGAATGTAGATATATGGAAGTATAAATCTTCTATTACAAAAGTTATATTTCAAAACAGGATTAATGATATAAAAGAAGCAATCGAGACATTTGATTTATCAGAGACAAAGAACTGGGGAGTGGTAGGATATATCGTTCCCAATCATGAAGAAGGAGAAGTAACTTATACAGCCTATATTCAGGGAGATACAAAGATTCTTTTGAATCCCAATAGCAGTTATCTATTCCATCAATTTGATAAATTAAGTTCAATTGAAGGCATGGAATATCTAGATACTAGAAAAGTAACCAATATGCGTAATATGTTTTCGTATTGTGGTTTGCTTACTGCGGTAAACTTAAGTAATTTTGATACATCTAAAGTAACGGATATGAGTCAAATATTTTTGTCTTGTCGTTCCCTTACTGTGTTAGACTTAAGTAGTTTTGATACATCTCAGGTAACCGATATGAATCGAATGTTTGGTGATTGCCGCTCTCTTACTAACCTAGATTTAAGTAACTTTAATACATCTCAAGTAACAAACATGAGTTTAATGTTTTGGGATTGTTACGCTTTTACTGCAATAGATTTAAGTAGTTTTGATACCTCAAATGTAACCAATATGAGTAATATGTTTTCGGCTAGTCATACCCTTACTATAGATTTGAGTAGCTTTGATACATCTAAAGTAACGAATATGAGTCAAATGTTTTCGTATTGTGGTTTTCTTACTAATATAGATTTAAGCAATTTTAATACTTCAAATGTAACAACAATGACTGGTATGTTCTGGAATTGTTATACTTTGACTGAGTTAGATTTAAGTAATTTTGATACATCGAGTGTAACAAATATGAGCCAAATGTTTTTGGAGTGTTCTAAGTTAACAACTCTAGATATGGAATTTAACACATCTAAAGTCACCAATATGAATCAAATGTTTGCAAATTGTAGTTTGCTGAGGACGATAGACTTAAGTAATTTTAATACATCGAGTGTAACAAATATGAGTCAAATGTTTTCAAATTGTAAAGTGTTGACTGAGTTAGATTTAAGTAATTTTGATACAGCCAACGTGACAAATATGAGTTATATGTTTTCGTATTGTTGTGTTCTTAGTACATTAGACTTAAGTAGCTTTGATACATCCAAAG
>JAAWDC010000106.1 GCA_022793565.1 Bacilli bacterium | reverse complement strand
GTTTATGCACTCCTGTTAGTAATAACAGGAGTTTTTATTTTAGGGGGAAATATGGAAACACAAACACTAATAAAACTAGGGGAATCGGCGTTTATGTGGTTACATGATTTATATCTAGAGATTATAATTCGAAAAAAATCTAGTACTACATTTCAATATATAGGGGGGTGATTTTATGGCTATGATGAAGAATTATTTATCTCGTTGTGATCTGAATATCCTTTTTATGCTATTAAAAAAGAGTGAAAAGGAATTAGCAGGCTTTAGACTTCGAATGGAGCAAGGAGAAAATAGGCATTTGAAGGCTAGATGTGTCGAATTAAGTGCATCTATTTGTGTCATTCAAAGTGTGATTGAACGACGGCTTTTAGAAAATGGTATTTCATTGATGGAAGTTTCTAAACTTGTTATTAAATCCTGTGGTGCTTTAGAGGAAGTTTATAAAGAGGTTTTAAAATTTAAGATTATGGAGGGAAATGAATTAGTTTCTTTAGATCTTTTAGAGGCTGCTGTACGGAAATTATCTCCTGATCAATTGGTAGAAATCATTTATATGGGGGATCAAACCATCTATGGGCAAATTGCCTCAGCACGATATGATGAAATGTTGTTTGAAGTTTCGGATGACATATATGCTGAACTTGAATCTAAAATGGAAATGGATAGGAAGGAGTATCTAAGATGATAAATATAAAAGAAAATGAAGAGTTAAATAAGTTAAACCATTCTTGTGCACATTTATTGGCACAAGCTGTAAAACATTTATATCCAACTGCTAAGTTTTGGGTAGGACCAGTGATTGAGGATGGATTCTATTATGATATTGATCTAGGGGAAGAAGTAATCAAAGAAGAGGATCTAGAGAAGATTGAACGCGAAATGAAGAAGTGTGCAAAAGATGGAAAGAAAATCGTTCGTCATGAAATTACAAAAGAAGAAGCACTTGATCAATTTAAAGATGATCCTTATAAACTAGATTTAATTAGTAGAATGAATGAAGAAGATACTGTGATTAGTTGTTATACTCAAGGAGATTTTACAGATCTTTGCCGAGGACCTCATGTAGAGACCACGAAAGATTTAAAATATTTTAAGCTTTTAAAAGTAAGTGGTGCTTACTGGAAGGGTGATGCTAAAAATAAGATGCTTCAAAGGATCTATGGAGTATGTTTTGGAGATGAAAATGCTTTAAATGAACATTTAGATATGTTGGAAGAAGCTAAGAAGAGAGATCATAAAAAACTTGGAAAAGAATTAGAACTTTTTATGATTAGTGAATATGGTCCAGGATTTCCATTCTTTTTACCTAAAGGAATGATTTTGAGGAACGTTTTAGAAAATTTCTGGTATGAGGAACATACGAAAGAAGGATATGAATTTATTAAAACGCCTATTATGTTAAGTAAAGAACTTTGGGAAGTTTCTGGTCATTGGGAGAATTATCGAGAGAATATGTATACTTCTGCGATTGATGAAAAAGAGTTTGCTATTAAGCCTATGAATTGCCCTGGTGGAATGCTTGTATATAAAAATTCTTTACATTCCTATAAAGATCTTCCAATTCGTTGTGGGGAATTAGGACAAGTACATCGTCATGAAGCAAGTGGTGCTTTGAATGGATTGTTTCGTGTTCGGACATTTACTCAAGATGATGCACATATTTTCATGAGGGAAGATCAAATTGAAGAGGAAATAATTCAACTTATAGCTTTTATTGATCGAGTTTATGGGATTTTTGGATTGACGTATGATATTGAGTTATCAACGAGACCAGAGGATAAGTTTATTGGAACTATCGAGTCATGGAATAGAAGTGAGTCTATTTTACAAGAGGCTTGTCATAAGGCAGGTCATGACTGTAAGATTAATCCAGGAGATGGTGCTTTCTATGGACCTAAATTGGATTTTCATATTCGGGATTCTTTAGGAAGAGTATGGCAATGTGGAACAATCCAATTGGATGCAAATCTTCCAGAGCGGTTTGATTTAACTTATATTGATAAAGATGGATCAAAACAAAGACCTGTGATGTTGCATCGTGTTATCTTTGGGTCTATTGAAAGATTTATTGGTATTTTGATTGAGCATTATGGGGGAGCTTTCCCAACATGGCTTTCTCCAGTACAAGTTAATGTAATTCCTGTTAATAATGAATATCATTTAGATTATGCTAGGGAAATTAAGAGTCTTTTGGAAAAAGAAAAAGTTCGTGTAGAAGTCGATGAAAGAAATGAAAAACTAGGGTATAAAATGAGGGAGAGTCAGACGAGTAAAGTGCCATTTACTTTAATTCTTGGAAATCATGAAGTGGAAGATCATACGATTAGTTATCGTATTCATGGGCAAGAAGAAACTAAAACTGTTTCAGTGGATGAATTTTTACAATATATTCGTACTGTAATTGATGATAAGAAATTAAATCAGGATTTATAAAAACGAGTTAGATAAATACAGTTAGTTATATATGGAGTGTTAGTAGAAACTAATGCTCTTTTTTTGTTCGATTAACATTATTGTCTGTCAACACTTTACAGATCATATGACACAAACTTTGAATTTTTATTTACAAGAGGAACTCTTTAATAGTATTATAATGGTAAGTAGTGGTTGATAATGGGAAAAAGTGGGGGATCTTTATGTTGATGGGAGAGTATCATCATACAATTGATGAAAAAGGCCGAATTATTATTCCTTCTAAAGTTCGCGTAGAGCTTGGAGAGAAGTTTGTGGTTACAAGAGGACTAGAGGCTTGCTTATTTGTTTATTCTATGGATGAGTGGAATAAGATTGTAAGCCAACTTGGAACTTTACCATTTACTAAACAAGATGCCCGTAATTTTTCAAGATTTTTCCTATCAGGTGCTACGGTTGTAGAATTAGACAAGCAAGGTCGTATTAACCTTACATCTCCACTTGTCTCTTATGCCGCTTTAAAAAAGGATTGTATTATTATTGGAGTAGGAGATCGTCTTGAGATTTGGAATGAAGATAGTTGGAATCAATTTATGGATAGTAATATTGATGATATGTCTGCTATCGCTGAAAATTTGTTTTCTCAGAGTTTTGGTGGGGAGTAGGTGAGACTAATGCATGTAAGTGTTTTATTACAAGAATCCATTGATGGTTTGAATATCCAAGAGGATGGAACTTATGTGGATTGCACATTGGGCTATGCTGGTCATTCGGGTGAAATACTAAAGAGAATAAAAAGGGGTTCACTTTTCGCCTTTGATCAAGACCAAAATGCAATTTTATATTCTAAGAAAAAGTTAGAAGAAATAGGATCTAATTTTACAATTATTAAGAGTAATTTTTCACATATGAAAGAGAAATTACAAGAACTGAATGTGGATGCGGTAGATGGAATTCTTTTTGATCTTGGAGTAAGCTCTCCACAATTAGATGAGGCTGAAAGAGGATTTAGTTATCATCAAGATGCATGGTTAGATATGCGAATGGATCAAGAACAAGAATTTTCAGCATACGATGTTGTTAATCTATATTCAGAAAAAGAACTTTCTAGAATTTTCTTTCAGTATGGGGAAGAAAAGTATTCTAATAGTATTGCAAGGGGAATTGTCCGCGCTAGAGAAGAGAAAAAAATTGAGACTACCTTACAATTAGTAGAGATTATTAAGCATTCTGTTCCTGAGAAGTACAGTAGAGAAAAACATCCAGCTAGAAAAGTTTTTCAGGCAATACGCATTGAAGTAAACCATGAGTTGGAGATTTTAGAACAGAGTTTAAAAGATGCTAGTTGTATGCTTAAAGTTGGTGGGAGACTTTGTGTAATTACCTTTCATTCTTTGGAGGATCGAATTGTTAAAAACCTTTTTCGTTCTTTAACAGAGATCGATTCTAAGGTAAAGGGGTTACCTAATATTCCAGAAGAGTATTTGCCAGATTATAGGTTAGTTACAACAAAACCAATTTCTCCAAGCAATTTAGAGTTAGAAGAAAATGCTCGAAGTCGTTCTTCCAAATTACGGATTATAGAGCGAATTAGGTAAAAAGAATAAAAAGGAGTTGAGACTGATGCGGAAGGTAAAGAAGCGTTTGAAAATGTCTAAGTTTGAGCGATTGATTTATGCTTTTACTATTGTTATGGTAATTGCGTTACCTTTCGCATTGGTATTTTCTCAAGCAACACTTTCTGAAATTAATTTTGAAGTTGAAAAAATGAATAAGAAAATAAGTATTCAAGAGAAAAAGAATGAGAGTTTGACTATGAAGATCAATGAACTTGCTTCTTTAGATAAGATTCAAGAAGTGGCTAAGGAGCAAGGGTTAACTTATAATAATCGTAACATTAAAAAGATTACGGAATAAAAGATGGCCAATGGCCATTTTTTTTGTCAATGGAAAAGATTTCATATGAAAAAATTTGAAAAGATCTTTGATAGTTGTTATAATAAAATAGAAAATAGGAAAGCAAAGGATGTGAAAAAAGGTATGACTAAAAAGAAGGAAAAAAAGAAAAGAAAAGTAGATACTAAAGTACGTACTGCGAACCTTTTGCTTCTTTTTACGTTTTTTCTATTTGCAGTTTTCCTATATCGAGCTGGGTTTTTAGCCTTATCTGATGAGATTGATGGACGAGATTTGAAGAAGTTTGCGTCTTCTAGAACAACAGCACATGATGCTATTTTGGCAAAGCGTGGAACAATTTATGATGTGAATGGAGAGGCCTTAGCACAAAATGTATATTCTTATACATTAATTGCTTATCTTGCGGAATCTCGAGGTAAAAAAAATTATGTAATTGATAAAGAGATGACAGCAGAGAAATTATCTACTGTAATTGATCTAGATAAGAATCAGATTTTATCTTATTTGAATCGGAAAAATAGTAATGGAGAATCTCCTTATCAAGTAGAGTTTGGTTCTAAAGGAAAGGGGTTAACAGAGTTAACCAAGGAAAAAATCGTTGCTTTAAATTTACCAGGAATTGATTTTATTGAAACTCAAAAGAGATATTATCCAAAGGGAGATTTTCTTTCTTATACTTTGGGGTATGCTAAATTAAATGAAGAGGGTAAAATTATTGGAGAGCTTGGTATTGAATCTTTATTTAATAATGAATTAACAGGTAGAGATGGGTATCGTGAGTATCAAAAGGATTTACGTGGGTATAAAATTGTGAATACTCAAGAGCAAATTCAAGAGGCTGTAGATGGAAATGATATTTATTTAACGATTGATTCAAATGTACAGTTTTTTATTGAGCAAGCCTTAGAAAATGCGAAAGAAAATTATAGTTTTGATCAATTAAATATTGTAGTTGCAGATGCAAAGACAGGAAAGATTTTAGGATTGAGTTCTAGTACTTCTTTTGATCCTAATTTACGAAATTTGAGTTCTTACTTGGACCCTAATATATCTGTTGCTATAGAGCCTGGTAGTACAATGAAAATTTTCTCTTATATGGCAGCAATGGAGGCTGGAAAATATAACGGGGAAGAAACCTTTAAGTCTGGAACTTATACAACAACCGATGGAACTGAAATTGGTGACTGGAAAAGAGAAGGTTGGGGGTATATCACATACGATCGCGGCTTTGCATTATCTAGTAATATTGGGGTCGTTAATTTAATTGATAAATATATGAATCGAGAAATTTTGAAAGATTATTATAAGAGACTTGGTTTTGGTTCAAAAACGGGTATCGAACTTAGTCAAGAAGTTTCTGGTAAATTAAATTTTAAATATGAGACAGAAGTATTAAATGCAGGTTTTGGACAAGGTATTATGACAACTTCTCTTCAAAATATTCAGGCTTTAACTTCAATTGCCAACGATGGTATTTTATTAAAACCTTATATTGTAGACCGTATTGTAGATAATGATGGAAATGTTATCATGCAAAATACAAGGGAAGAATTAGGCAGAGTGGCGAGTAAGCAGACAACAGATAAGATGAAGGAATTGATGGAGCAAGTAGTTTTAGATGGAACAGGTAGTTCTTATTATATGGACGGGTATAATATTATAGCTAAAACAGGAACTGCTCAAATTTCTAGTGAAAACGGAACAGGATATTTAAAGGGTGAGAATGATGTTATTCGTGGTTTTGCAGGAATGTTTCCTAAGGAAGATCCTCAGGTCATTATTTATGCAAATCTAAAGCGTCCAAATCCCAATACCCCTAATGCTTTAGTTAGTGTGGTAAAAGAGGTCGTTGAGAATGTTAGTAAGTACTATAATATTTATAATGGTCCTGAAGAAGCTTCTGTTGTAACTCATCATGAAGTTGGTAATTATATTAATCAAAGTGTAGAAAAGGTAAGGACAGCCTTACAAATTAATGGATTAAATGTTATAGTCATTGGAGATGGAGATAGGGTTGTATCGCAAGTTCCGAATGAAAAGGTTACATTATCTAAGGGAAGTAAAGTTTATCTAATTACAAATGGTGTTTGTTATACACTTCCTAATTTCGCTGGTTGGAGTAAAAAGGACGTGAAAACTTATCTTGATTTGATTCAGGTTCCTTATACGTTAGAGGGTAATGGGTATCTGGTCGGTCAAAGTCTTTCAGAAGGAACTGTTGTAAATTCTGAGACTTCTATTCATCTTATTTTTCAACCTAAATATAATGAGTAGTGATTTTGAAAGGCATCTTTCTGCCTTTCTTTTTTTAATAAATTATTTTATACTTGAGTAAGTAGAGGTGAATCAATGCTTTATTCTATTTGTTTTATTTTATTTCTTTTTTTTAGTTATTCAATTATGGGATGGTTTGTCGAGTGTGTCTTTTGTTCTATTTATGATCGAAAACTAGTTTGTGATCGTGGTTTTTTACTTGGACCTTATTGTTCTATTTATGGGTGTGGTGCTTTATATATGTATTTTTTCTTGGAGCAATATCAAAATGCACCTCTTATTTTATTTGTTATGGCAATGGTTGGAACTTCTATTTTAGAATATGTTACTAGTTATTTGATGGAAAAGATTTTTCGTATGAGATGGTGGGATTATTCTAATCGGAAGTTTAATATTGAAGGACGTATTTGCTTATTCAATTCTTTTCTTTTTGGCGTTTTAGGACTTGTTTTTATTTATTTTATTCATCCTAATTATGTGTTATTGATTCAACAGATTCCTCAAAATATTTTAATCTTTGTTACTGGTTTTGTTTTTTCATTGTACTTGGTGGATAATATTCTGTCTTTTACGATTTTGAATCGGTTGAAATTAAGATTTAATTATATTAGGAAGGATTCTACAAGTGAAGTTGATGCACAAGTTCGAGAATTTTTATCACAGTATGTATTTTTCTTTCGAAGGCTATTTAAAGTTTTTCCAAAATTGCAGATACGTTCTGGTACAGGAGTGCAAATTACTAATATGCTTCGTATTAGTTTAGAGAGAATTGAAAAAGAAAGTAGAAAGTATTTGAAAAAAATAGAAAAGATGAGAGAAAAAAATCGTCGTCGAATAGAGAAATTGAAACTTCAATTGGAAAGGGCAAAGAGTTCTAAGAAGAGAGATCGATTAAAGAAGAAGTTATATGATTTAAAAAAATGGTAGTATCTTTAAAAAAGTCTAAATTTTTAGACTTTTTTGTATGAAATTAATTAAAGGGGATCAAAATAGAAGTGAGGAGGAAAGAAAAAATGGATACAGTACCAAAAATGATTTCAACTAAAGATTTATCATACTTAGAAGATATGTTTCATTGGAATTTTACAGCATTTAAACAATTAGTACATTTTAGTAATGAGGTGGAAAATGAGGAGATTCAGGAACTTTTCCAGAGTCTTTCAGAAATGCATTATCAGCATATGGCTTGGATTCTTGCTATTTTAAGGAAGGAAGATCTTTCTGAGGAAGAATGTTCTGATGATTGTTGCGATACAGAAGATAGTGAAGAGGAGTCCGAGGACGAAGAATATTCTGAAGAAGAAGAGGACTCTGAAGAGGAAGATTCTGAAGAGGAGTACTCTGATGACGATGATGATGAGATGGAGGAAGATGAAGATGAATCAGAATAAAATAGAAAATCCTAAAACTCCTTGTAAAGAGAGTTTACAAATGAATGATAAGGATTATTTAAACAGTATTTTGGAGTTAGAAAAGAGTATGTCTAATAATACAGCAGTTGTCTTGGATGAAGCTAGTAATGGGGATCTTTATGAAGATATTTTCGCAATGATGGAGGATTTGAAAGATGCTGCTAGAGAGTGCTATGATTTAGCATTTCGTCTTGGTTGGTATTCATTAGAAGAAGCTGAAGAGACAAAAATTCAGGAAAAAATAAACTGCTTAGAAAGCGAGTTACAGACATTAGAAAACGAGAGTTAATCTCGTTTTTTTTTCTATTTTTTTGGACGACATTGGTAGTTTTATAAATAATAGTAATTAGGAAGTGATAAAGTGAAGCTACCTTTTGTTAAACAAGAAACTACCAAAGATTGTGGAATTAGTTGTTTACTGATGATTATTCGTTATTATCATGGAAATATTCCACGTGAAAGATTAAGGGAATTAACAAGAACTGGTCGTGATGGAGTTACTGCTTATGATTTGATAGAGGCGGCAAAAAAACTTAATTTCTCGGCAATTGGAGTGAAGGGAGATACTTTGGAATTAAGTAAAAGAGATTTGCCCTGTATTGCTCATGTGGTGGTAGATGGTAAGTATTCGCACTATGTAGTTGTATACAAAGTGAACTCTAAGAAAATTTTAATTGCAGATCCAGCTAGTTCTTTAAAAATGGTGACAGTTGAGGAGTTTCGTAGAATTTCTACAAAGGTTTTTCTAATTTTTTCACCCCGAAAGAAAATTCCTAAGATAGAAGTTACGAGAGAACTTAAGTCTTTTGTTTTTACTATTTTAACTGTTCAAAAGAAGCGAATTATACTATTCTTACTATTTTCCTTTGGTCTATTTTTTTTACAACTAGTGAGTTCTTTCCAACTAAAATATTTAATGGAGTATGTAGTTTCTTTACATTCAAAGTACAATTTGCTATCTTATGTAATTTTATTTATGGGTTTAAGTTTCATAAAGGGTTGTTTTCAAGTATGTCGATTTCACTTGATTCAAGATCTAATTTATCAATTTGGTAAATGTATGTATATGAAAGTTTATCAACATTTATTATCACTTCCATATTTGTATTATAGAAATCATTCTACTGGAGAAATTGTTACAAGGTTATTGGAATTAGAAAAATTAGAATCTATTTTTCCTACTAGTATTTTTCTTTTTTTTGTTGAGCTTCCGTTTTCTTTTCTTATTTTATGTATTCTTGGAATATTACGGAAGGAGATTCTCTTTTTAATATTTTTATTTTTTGGTATCTCTGGATTTATTCTTTTCTTTTTACAAATTATAGGAAATGTAAAGCTGAAAGAAGCAAAGAGGAAGGCAGAGAAAATGAATTCATATTTAATGGAGAGTTTGCTTGGAATAGATGCTATTCAATCGTTAAACTATCAGCAAAGATTTCAAACTACTTTTTCTCTTTTATACAATAGGTATAAAAAAGGACAATGTGCTTTTCTTAGAAACTGCAATACACAGCAGGTACTATCTAAAGGAATCGAGGAACTTTTTTTAGTTTCTTTACTTGTATTTTGTAGTATTTGCATATTGGATGGGAATATGACAATTGGGAATTTGATTTTTTATCATTCGTTATGTATCTATTTACTAGATCCATTTCATCATTTTCTTAATTTTCAATTAGAATACAAAGAAGCACGGGAGGCTTGGAAAAATATTGGAGAATTATTATCAATACCAAGTGAGAATTTATTAGGGAAGAAGAAAATGTTGAAATTAAGCTTAGAAACCATTGTTTTAGAAAAAGTATCTTACAGTTATAATGCGAGAGCCAGAGTATTAAATGATCTTTCTTTACGAATCGAAAGAGGTGATAAGATACTTATTTATGGAGAAAGTGGTGGGGGAAAAAGTACTTTAGCAAAATTGTTATCGCGAATTTTAGAACCAGAGAAAGGATCTATTTTATTCAATGGGAACGATATTAAAAATTATCCGCTTTCCTTCATTCGAGAAAAAATCTTATATGTTCCACAAAAAGGGTACCTATTTAGTACAACGGTATTAGAAAATATTAGTTATAGTCGGGATGAGGAGATTTTGGAAAAAACACTAGAAGTTGGGAAACTCTGTATGGTGGATGAAGTGGTAAAAGGAAAGTTAGAAGGGTATCATTGGATTATTGAGGAGAATGGGTATAATTTAAGTGGAGGAGAAAGACAAAGAATTATCTTAGCTCGCTCTTTATTCAAGAACGCTTCTATTTATATTTTTGATGAAAGTTTTAGTGAATTAGATCCAATTCGAGAGCGTACAATTTTAGAAAAAATATTTTCTAAATATCGAGATAAAACGATGATAATGATTTCCCACAGAGAAAGAAATCAGGATTTATTCACAAGAAAAATATGTTTAATGGAAGGAAACATCAATGAGGACAATTAAGTACTATCATGAAGAGAATGACTCAGGTCAAAATAGATTTTATTTTTGTGTTATTCTTTTCCTTGTTCTATTTTTGCTTTTCCTTTTTTCTATTCCAATAAACCTTACTTTTCCATTAAGTATTATGAAAACAGAAACAGGTCTTTATCAAACCTATTTACCAACTGATCGTGTTAGTAAAATCAAAGCAGAGGGAGTGTTTTATACTGATCAAGGAAAATATCGTTATACAAGACAGGTGATTACTGATTCTCAAGTAATATTTGAAAACACAACTTTTATTTTAGTAAATTTTCAGTTGATGGAAGAGTGCCAAGAGACTATAATCTCTGGTAGGATTTTGATTTCTAGAAATACAATATTTGATCGAATTATTAATTTGTGGAAGGGGGATTTGTAATTCAAAAATTATCAGAAGACGAATTAGAAAAAATTAACGGAGGAGGATTATCTTTTTGGACTGTTGCTGGAGTTATTGCACTTGGTACATTTCTTGTTGGCGTGTTTGATGGAATTGTGAGACCAGAAAAGTGTGGTTAGGAGGAACTATGAGTGAAGTAGGGCAGCAAGAGTTAATTCAAATTGTAGGAGGAATTAGTGTTTCTGGAACACTGATTAATTCTTTTTCTACAGTATTGAAAACTATTTTCTCTTTTGGGAGAAGTCTTGGATCTGCTATTAGAAGAATTTCAGAAAATACGTTATGTCCATTATGAGATTTTCTGGTTTAGTCAAAGGATTTAAAATCCTTATTTATCTAATAACAGTTTTATTTGGATGTTATTTTCTTAATTATTTTCTAATTAGTTTTTTTCAATTAGGTAGATATAGTGGGACTTTTTTTCGTTTACTGTATCGTCAAATAAGTTGATGTTATTTGGAACTGTTGTATAACAGTTCTTTTTGTTGCATTTTAAAGGGAATTATAGTATAATATGAATGCTTTATAGGGGAATTTTGTGTAATATATTTAAGAAACGAAAATTAAGGTTAGGAATCTGTGACTTTAGTATTAGAGATTTTGGTACTTTTGATAGTGGCTGATATAAGCGACTCTATGAAGAAAGTTATTAAGTTGAATATGTTAATTAACTTGGAGGGGTTATTATGAATATTACGAAGGAAATGGATTCTTTTGATGTTTTTCATTTGAGTGAGGATGCAGATGAAGCAGAGATTAAAAAAGCTTTCAGTTTCCATATAGATACGTTTTGTGGAGAAGATACAAACAGAAAGAATGTAGAAGGGGAATATTTAATCAATATTTATCATTATCATTATAAAAAGTTAATGGATCCTGAGGAGAGGGGAAAACTACTCGAAAGGAGAAGGAGTAAGCCTAAAAATGAATTGCTAATTTCTTCAGTTCCTGAAGCGACGCAAAGTCATGTTATTACTTCTATCAATCGAGAAGTTGTTCAAAAGTATGGTAGTGCGATTTCTAAAGGTAGATTCAAACTGTTTAGAAAGAAAATTCCATTAAAAGATGTCTATATTGTTTTTGGAGAGGACAGTTCTTTGTTATTTGCTCAAGATATTTATTCTGGATATACGACGGCTTACAAGGAGGATCCAAACACTGGGAAAGTTAGAGAATTAGATCAGGAAGCACATTTTTCATTATGCGATTGTTTTACTTATCAGAATATATTTGATAACATAAGATGGGCTTGGTTTGAACGTCCATGGATTCAAGGACAGATTTTTCGTACCAATGGTATTTTGTCTACAGCTATTTTAGGATCTAGGGTCTTTCCACATGGCTTGATTCACAATGGAAAAATTTTGGAATGTGACTTTAGAAAATCTTATGATATTATTCACAATTATCTTCGTGCGAATTCTGAATATGTAAAAAGTATTTTTGAAAATGTAGATGAAGAAGAAGTAGATAAAAGAATGAAATTATATTAGTTAAAGAAGACAGTAGTGGAAAAATTTAGCTAAATCTTATGATAGATCGTAACTTTTCATTCATTTATAGTCAATAAATTTTACTAAGGTAAAAATGTTTCTTTACTTATAAAAATTTATTTAGGCATACACATAGTTTGTGTATGCTTTTTGTATTTTTCTTTTGCGGAGTGTTACATAACATTAAGATTTTAAGATGTTTTCATGAAGTACTAGGTAGATCCGTAGTTCATTATTGTGTATTAGAAGGAATTATGATATAATATGGACGTTTTAGGGAGTGATTTTATGCAAGCAGATGCAGGACGAAAAAGCAAAATTAAAAATTTACAAATTAAAATTGGTGGAAGTATTGTAGCAATAGCACTCTGTGGATTTTTTATATATAAGCAAGTTACTGGACCAAAAGCTATGGTTTCTGTTTATAGAAATGCTATACGTTATGATAATGATAATCAAATTACTGGTTCATTATCTTATGAAAAGGCAACGGAATGTTTAAAAGTGGTTGTATTGGAGCAGAGTGGCGTTTTATTTCAAAAATTAATGTATGTGGAGAACTATCTTTATAATGGGTCGAATAGGACTCATTATATAGATTTCGAAAAAAATTGGTCTATGGTTACTTTCCAGAATTCTAATTTTCTAGTGTTAAAATCTTCGGAGGAAAATATTCAAATAGTCTATGAAGAAAGCTTAATGCCTTATTTATTAAAAGAAGTTGGTTTTCAAAAAGAATATGAAGCTACAGAGATTTTAGATGCTTTTGATCAGGTTCCTGATCTGCGTAATTCTACAAAAGAGGCTATTAAATTGAAAGAATTCAATTAAATTTGAGAGTATTACTGAAAAGTCAAAGTCTCAAAAACTTTAATAGAAATGATGGGTAAAAGATAGATTTTTAAAGAAAAGTTGAAAAAAATGTTGAAAAATAAGGGACTTTGCGTTATAATCAATCATAGTGAAACGCGGAAGGAGGGGAAAAAATGACACAGGTGGCAGTAAAAAATGGAAATCTAGAATTCGCACTGAAAAAGTTTAAGCAAAAAGTTGCTAGAGATGGAGTCCCTTCTGAATGCAAGAAACGTGAAGGTTATGATAAACCAGGAGTAAAACGTAGAAATGCTAAGAAAGAGGGTATTAAAAATACTCGCAGAAGAAATAAAGCAAGAAATAACAAAGACTAATTCAGATTAGTCTTTTTCTAATAGAATGGAGGGTAAATATGATAGAAAAATTAGAAAAAGATATGATAGAAGCTTTAAAAAATAAAGAGAAGGATCGGCTAACAGTGATTCGTGAAATCAAGTCAGGTATAAAATTGGCACAGATTGATCAAAAGAAAGAAATGAATGATGATTTGCTAATTGAAATCGTAAGTAAGGCAATCAAGACAAGAAAAGAATCAGTCAAAGAATTTGAAAAGGGTGCTAGACAAGATTTGATTGATAAAACAAACTTTGAAATTGATATTTTAAATGCGTATTTACCTGCTCAATTATCTAAAGAGGAAATAGAACAAATTGTAGAGAATGCATTTCAGGAAGTCAAACCCACTGCATTAAAGGATATGGGAAAAATTATGGGGGTAATTACACCTTTATTAAAGGGAAAAGCAGATATGGGGATTGTTTCTCAAATGGTCAAAGAAAAATTAGGAAATTTATAGTTTAAAATGGAAATCCATAGAATATGGAGTTTGCTATTTCGTTAGAAAAAAAGAATATATAACAAAAGAGACTAATAAAAAGTCTTTTTTTTTCATACATTGAATTAGGTGATCTTATGTCTTTTCTCAGGAACTATATTTTAGATGAAGAGTTTCAAATTCAGTATTTTAGGCAGCAGTTGAATGTTAAAAATTATATAAAGATTAATTATATGGAAGATAGAAAAGTTTCTTTACTTTCTCCTAATGGTACGATTGTGATTCATGGTGATAATTTAAGAGTGAAGAAACTATTAGATAGTGAGATTTTAATTGGTGGAAAAATAGAATTAATCGAACTAAAACAGGAGAATCATGCATAATTTTTATGAGATTAAAATAGTTGGAAAAGATATAAAGCGTTTTATTCGATCACTTTATCGAAAGAATATTCAGTTACATAAAATAGAGTGGGAAGAGTCTTCTGTAATTCTTTTGGTAGATCGTGAAGGATTACAAAAGATAAAGGAAATTAAAACAGTTTATCAAATTGATATTGTTGGGTATTATGGGGTTTTTAAACTCGAGTACTATTTTAGAAAATACTTTCTTTTTTTGTGTAACTTGGTGATAGGAGTTTTTCTTATCTTATTTTTATCCCATCTTATTTTTGATGTACAGGTGG